>CAZBGH010000017.1:0-6879 GCA_964491335.1 uncultured Methanosarcinales archaeon
GAGCTAGATTTTCTTTTTTCAATGCCTCTCTTATCGCTAACAAAATAGTATTATAAACCCTTTCTTCTTCTGAAAATTTTATAATATCTTTAGTTGGATGAATATTTACGTCAATTTCATAAGGGAGTATTCCAATGTTAAGGACAGCAACAGGATATCTATCATGAAACAGCAAAGTCCCATATGCTTCTTGCAAGGCATCTGATATTAAAGAGCTTTTTACATATCTGCTATTCACATAGATTGATTGATGAGATTTATCAGATCTTGAAATACTAGGCTTTCCAATATAACCAGTAATCCTTAAATTTTCTTTATTAGAATCTAATGCTATCATCTCCTTTGCAATTTCTCTTCCATATATAGTTAATATTTTGCCTAAAATTGTTTCTGTCTTTGGTGAATTTATGATCACTTTTCCATCATTTACTAATTTGAAAGAGATAATTGGGTTGATTAAGCAGTACCTTGTTACAATCTCAATTATAGCTGATAATTCTGTCTGTATTGGCTTAAGATATTTCTTTCTTGCAGGAACATTTTGGAATATTTCTGAGACCTCTACTATTGTACCTATCTGGCATCCAGTTGACCTAATAGACCTCATTTCTCCGAAATCTGCTTCAATAAGAGTGCCTTCTATTGTCTCTGCAGTTCTAGTAGTGAGCTTCAATTTTGAAATAGCTGCAATGCTGGCTAAAGCTTCCCCTCTAAAGCCTAGAGTTGTAATACTAAATAAATCATTTAATTTTGATATTTTGCTTGTTGCATGTCTTTCAATGCATAACTTTGCATCTTCTCTGTCCATGCCAGAGCCATTATCCTGAACCTTAATGAATGATTTTCCGCCTTCTCTTGTGTCTATATTTATTATGTCTGCTCCTGCATCTATTGAGTTTTCTATTAACTCTTTGACTATAGAAACTGGCCTTTCTACTACTTCACCAGCTGCAATCTTTGTTGCAAGTTCTCTATCCATTAATTTTATTTTTCCCATGTAACTTTATTGGACACATTATTTACTAGGTATCTTTCTTTATTAGATACTTTCAGTAATCCCTTCTCAATCTTTTTAATAGTAGGAATAATTTCATGCTGAGAATCAATGATTATATCTGCACCTCTTAGCTTGATATGGGTATGAAATCCGTATGATGCTCCCATAACAAACACCTTTGCAGCCTTGCCAGCAAGAATGTCACCTTCCATATCACCAATGAATACAGTTTCTTCAGGTTTTGCTTTTAACTTCTTTAAGGCTAAATGTATCATATCTGGGTGTGGTTTTAATCTAATTCCATTTCTTATGCCGATTACTGTGTTAAAATACTTTAATAGGCTATATTCTCTTAATCTTTTTCTAAGCCATCTCGTATGTGAGTTAGAGACTAGGGCTAATTTATATTTCTTTGATAATCTATTTAGAATTAGCTTAATACCTTTAAATAGATAAACAGGTGTTTTGGTTTCATAATATAACTTTTCCAATTTTCTGAGGTTATGCTTGGATATGTTAAGTTTTTCTGCCATTGCTATATAGTCCGACTCGAAGAAATCTTTATCTAGTTTTACATTAGTTATATTAAATTCTTTGAAGGCATAACCCCAAACTTCAAGAGCCTTTGGAAGAGAATCTATGACTACTCCATCGAAGTCTAGGATTACAGCCCTTATTCTTCTGTTTGTATAATTTTTTGCTTTAGCTTTATGCATAGTTCCTAGATTGTTTTAACTTTTTAATTGTTAGGAATTCCCCATTGATTACGATGACTGGGTTTGTAAGTCAATTAAGGTTATTCATTAAGGGAATTCATAACTTTAAAAATACCCCTCCGCTTGCGGCGATTGGGATTTTTAATTTATGCGTTGCAACCTTTATTTAGTTCTATTTTTATACTATTTATATGATCTGATTTTTCTTTGTAATTTATGTTTACTTTATTTTTTATTTGCATTATCTTCACACTTTGCATCCTTGTCCGCTTCATTAATGTTATCTTCATGGATAGGCGGACTACTTGCAGACACTATGCGAATCGTTTGCGAATTATTATTATTATTATTATCACCTACTAATGGACTAACCGTATACACAAAGTGACTAGTTTGCAACGTAATATGTTAAAATAAATTTTAGTGGCTAGTATGCAAATGTTGATCTGCAAATATATTATAAAATTGTTATAATAAAAATGAATTTTGTTGATCTGTTTGCAAATTTTTTATATCTTTTTGAAATCTAATTCACCCATTTACTCATTCTGTAATACTCTTTATTTTTACCTGTCATAAACATGTAATGTCTTCTGATCTATTTTAGGGCTCACTTTCTTTTTCTTTTCTACAGCTCCAGTTTTAAAGTCTGTGTGAATTCTTTCAGCAATCTCGTCTTCCAGCTCTAACCTATTCATAATAACTTTAGATCTTTCAATTATCTCGCTTGGAATGCCCGCTAGTTTAGCAACCTGGATGCCATAGCTTTTGTCTGTGCTGCCTGCAATGATTTTATGTAGAAATATGATTTCTTCTCTTGTTTCTTTTACAGCAATATTAAAGTTCTTCACTCCTTTTAGCTTTTCTGACAATTTATTAAGCTGATGGTAATGGGTTGCAAAAAGTGTTTTAGCTCCAATATTATTATGTATGAATTCTGCAACTGCCCATGCAAGAGAAATGCCATCATAGGTTGATGTTCCTCTGCCAAGCTCATCAAGTATTATTAGTGAGTTCTTTGTTGCATTATTTAGAATATTGGCAGTCTCTAGCATCTCAAGCATGAAAGTTGATTGACCTAGAGTTAAATCATCAAAAGCGCCTACTCTAGTAAATATCTTATCCACAATTGAAATTTTGGCATATGATGCAGGAACAAAACTTCCAATCTGGGTCATTAGTATGATTAGTGCAATCTGGCGCATATAAGTTGATTTTCCAGCCATGTTTGGACCTGTGATTATGTACATGAAAAAGTTTTCGTCCATCAAACAATCATTAGGAACAAAATCACAAAATTTCTCTATAACTGGATGCCTACTGTCTTTTAATAAAATTTCAAAATCATTTGTTACTTCTGGTTTGGTATAGTTAAATTCCGAAGCAGCGTCTGAAAATGATATTAAAACATCTAGAATTGCTATGTTTGATGCAATTTTTTGTATATCTTGGGTGTATCTGCTAATTTCCCTCACAATTTCATGGAATAAGTTATATTCAAGCTCTTGTACTTTTTCTTCGGCACTAAGCAATAAAGATTCTTGCTCTTTTAGCTCTTCTGTTATGAATCTTTCTGCATTTGTCTGGGTTTGCTTTCTGATATAAGTAGCAGGGACTAAGTGTAAATTTGGTTTAGTTACCTCAATATAATATCCAAATACTCTGTTAAAGCCTATTTTCAATGACCTGATTCTTGTTTTGGCTTTTTCTTTTGCCTCTAACTCTGTAATCCAACTCTTTCCACTGCTAATGATATTTATTATATTATCCAAGTCTTGATTAAAGCCCTGTTTTATAATATTGCCTTCTCTTAGTGATATAGGGGGATCTTCTACTATTGATTTTTCAATTAAGTCTGCTATTTGTTGGCAATCCTTAATGTCTCCTAATTCCTCAAGAAGCTCAGAGTTCATTTTCTCTAGTAAACTTTTAATTTCAGGTATATTTTCTAGAGATTTCTTTAAAGCAATCAGGTCCCTAGCATTAGCATTCCCAAAATTTATCCTGCTAATAATTCTTTCTATATCATAAATTTCTTTTAAGAAGGATTTTATCTCATCCCTAAGTAATGATCTTTTAACAAGCTCATCTACTGCCTCTAATCTTTGCCCAATTAATTCTTTGTCTAGCAACGGTTGAACAATCCATCTCCTTATAAGCCTTGCTCCCATGGGTGTTATTGTCTTATCTAATGTTTCAAGCAGTGTTCCTTTACTAGAATTGTCTCTGATATTCTTAAGCAGCTCAAGGTTTCTTATAGTTGATGAATCAAAAGACATAAAATTGTCTGTTGAATATCTCTTTACCTTATTTATGTAGTCTAAGTTAGTTTTCTGAGTACTTTTTAGATAGTTTAGCAAACCCCCAGAGGTTGATATAAATAGTGAGTTTCTCTCAATCCCAAAAGATGCTACATCTATTACTTTTAAATGCTCAGTTAGATATTTTAAAGCTGAGTCATTCCAGAAATGCCTGTCATCATAGGGTGTTATAGTTACTGACTTTGGTAGTTTTAAAGAGCTAATGAACTCGGAATTCTCTAGTGAGAGAGGTATGATAATCTCTGCAGGATTAAGCCTTGTTATTTCTGCGTGTAATTTTATTATATTGTCTAGTTCTGTTGTTATAAACTCTCCTGTTGAGATATCGGCTGCTGATAATGCAATCTTATCCTTTTCCTTATTAAGCGAAAGAATATAGTTATTCTGTTTGTCATTTAACATTGAGCTTTCTATCACTGTGCCAGGTGTTATAATCCTTACTAGGTCTCTTTTAACAAGACCTTTTGCAAGTTTTGGATCTTCTGTTTGTTCAACTATTGCAACTTTATACCCTTTTTTTATCAGTTTTGAAAGATAATTATCTAATGCATGGAATGGTATGCCAGCTAAAGGTGCTTGCTTATCCCCCTTCCCTCTTTTAGTAAGAACAATATCCAGTTCTTTAGAAACAACTTTAGCATCCTCATAAAAGGTTTCATAGAAATCACCCATTCTGAAAAAAATAATGCAATCAGGATTCTGCTGTTTCACTTTTATATATTGCTGCATAGCAGGAGTTAATTCCATAACTAGACCCCCTTATTAAAATGCCCTAATAATCTTTTATGTAAATATATACAAGAATCAAGGATAGTTAATATTTAAAGATAGTGGTGATTTATATCTATTTCGACAATATGTAGAATGTATAAGACCTTTGCTACTATCCTAATATTTGGATTTAACGAATAAGAATATAGCTTAATAGTTGTTTGCCAAAATATTATTCGGGACAAATAAGGATTTTATTAATTGGAATGAATCATAAAAGTTACAATCAAAATAAATATTGTAATTGATACCAATGCAACAATAAATGATTTTTTTGCTGCATTTTTTAGTTTCTTCAATTCTTTATTTTTAATGTTAATATCCTTACAAATCCATCTCCAATATTTAAAATTATTTATCCAAATAGGTACTCCATAACGATCCTTGATTATTCCATGAATTTCATCAAGCAATTTTGGATTTTTGTTTTTTAAATATTTACTAATTTTTGCTGATTTAAATACTGCAAAAACAAAGAATACTGCTGCTATCCACCAAGAAATAAAAGCGATTATAAATAATAAAATGTCTGTGTACTTGCTCATTCTAAAGAATACTCCTAGTTAAGTATATATAAATTTCTAAATTATATAGACCTTATTTGTCCCTGCGTCATACTTCCCTCCCCCACTTCATAGGGGTCGGGTAGCTCAACCAAATTGCCGAATTCCGCTTCGGCTGTGGATTACGCTAAAATAGTCAGAGCCCCGTAATTTCACTTCTTAAGCTCATTCCTTAAGTCTTCCGTAGAATATACTTTAACTCTATCCTGTTGTTTTAACCTTTTATCATTAGACCAGACAGCACACTTCAACTTTAAAGCAAGAGCTAGATACATCACATCTTTTTCATCTGGAGAAAATTTTTTAGCTTCTCCGATAAACTTAGAATACTCTTCTTTTGTAACAAGTGTGATGATATCCTTCAACATGTGCATAATTTGGATGAATTCTTCTCTTGTTCTTGATGTTTTCTTCAGTATTAAATCTTCATATTTCAGAAATTCTTCAATAACAAATTCCGGAGCGCTTGGAATAATGTCTTCTTCAAATATAATTTTTGCAGTCAAGCTATTTTTAATCAAGGCAGAAAAGAGCACATTTGCATCAATTACTAAGATTATCATCTTGCCCTATGCTTTTTCATGGCTTTCTCGCTAACTTGCCTGCCTAACTCAAGGGCTTCTTCCTCAGTTAAAGTGCTGTCTTTTGTAAATTCTTTAAACTTTTCCAGCATTAAAAGTTTCCTTTTTATTGCTTCCCTAGCCACTGCACTCCAATTTATATCTTGGAATATATCCATCTCTTGTTTCATTTCTTGTGGAATTGATAATGTTATACTGACCATTTTTTACCTCCAATATATTACGTTTATTATGTAAAATACGTTTAGATATTTAAACCTTTCGTTTAAGGAAATTGCAGGGCTCTGAAATCTATAATATAACGCTTCGCGGACAGCCTTCGCTACATTCAGGCAATTTCGCTTAATTGCATACGTTACATTCAATTTTTGAATTTGAGAACGGAAAGAAAAAGCTTCCTATTTCTGTGCGACTACAATGAAGTATCTTATTAATGTTGAATATTTTTTACGAACCACAATTTTGAAACCAATTTTCTTAAGATACTCCACAAACTCATTTTTGTTTATTAATATACTTTGCAACTACTTACTTTACCTTGTATACCTGTCCGCTAGTGCACATTACATAGCTGATTAGCGGACCTTTGGCACAGCCTCGCACCCCGCTATCGAAGATAGCGCTCGTTTGGATTTCGAGGCTCGTATGCTAATTAAAGTATTAATTTTATTATTATAATTATCATTTTTAATTTTGGTGGCATCGTTAATGCAAATTATACAATAAATGTATATTACACTATTGAACGCCTGTACTACCTTCTATCCTTTTTCTTTCTGCATCTATTAACTGTGCTAATACAGGTTTAAAAGTTTCTATCTCTGCCCTTACTTTTGCTGTAAAATCTGTTGCTTCTCTTCCTACATGCCCATCTAGGTATCTTAAAGCTTCTTCTATTTCCCTAATTTGAGAAAGCTGACCTTTGCTAAG
>CAZBGH010000017.1:6889-14330 GCA_964491335.1 uncultured Methanosarcinales archaeon
ACACTCTTTCCCTACACGACGCTCTTCCGATCTTGTTCTATTAGTTTAGTTTGGATTTCAATCATTTGTGAAATATGCTCCATTCTTCTACTGAATTCACTAGCTTGTGCTTCAAGAACTCTAAATCTAGGCTCAAATACTGAAGCAACTTTAACATACATTTCTTGTACTAATTGCTGTTTTACTTTTACTTCTCTTCTTCTTTTCCAATATCTTGGAATATTTTTTGTTATAAGTACATAACCAAATACTGCTAAAAGCATTACACTAAATCCAGTTGAAAATAAATTTTCAAAGGTATCATATTTTACTCTTGTTGATATTTCAGGCACTAATGTAACTGCTTGGTTTTCCGCTTGTATCATTTCTTCTTTAATAATCTCTTTTGATCTTTCTTTAGTAGATAACCAATTCCAAGGCATATATTTAGATTCCCATGCTTTTTTTCCTAATTTCACAGCCTTTTCAGCTGTATGCTTCGCTAATTCTCTTGCTCCATCAAGCTTTTGGTATATACTATCTATCTTCTGACCAGCTCCCCTTAGGTATGGGTCAATCTTAATATGTACATAATGTGCAAAAGCTGCTTCCATAGCTACAGTTACTATTAATTCAGTTTCTGGAGCCTTAATTGCCTTTTTCCATTTTTGTTCTGTAATTAATTCTATATTAGCTAGTTTTATTATATAGTCCAGCAGAGGCAATACTGTTTTTGGATGTAGTAAATTAGTTGGGTTCTCTTTTATTCTATTATCGGCTAGTATTGCAAGCCTTTTAATCTCTCTCGCTATCTTTTCTATATTTCTTAAAATTGTATCCTGTTTATACCTTATTTCTAGCTGCAGGATTTGAGATAATTCTTTTTCATCTACCTTAACTAAGTATTCAATTAGCTGTATTGCAGTTGTGAAATTACCAGAACTAATCGCGGACCTTGCTAGAATTGCCTCATGAATTATGAATCTTATTTCTGCCCTAAGTATGTCCATAATAATCTTTTAGGATACAATAGTTCTATAAATCTTTCGTAATTAGTAATGCCATTAAAACCTTTAAACCAAAGTTTTATAAACTAGCTAAATATAACCAGCTATCAACATATGTGTACATATTAGGTATATACTACTATTAGGTATATACTAAATAGGTACCTGCCAGATAGTAGGAGGTAAATAAAATGCAAAAGATGAAAAAGAAAAAAGAAGCTGAAATGGATGATGGTTGTGGTTCAGGCTGTGGCTGTGGTCATTAGCCTTTTTCTTTTTTTATCGATTTTTATAGTATCTATATAATTTATAATGATTAAATTTAAATCAAATTCTTGATTTTTATATATATATGAAAGAAAATACATGGGGGTATAGTTTATTACTATTTCCGTACGATATTGAAGGAGTAACTAGGTGGATTGGTAAAGCACAAAATCTTGCAGATTTTCGAAATGGGGCACGTTTGAATCCTGTACGGTTCTTAGATTTGTTTCAAGTTCGTGAGGAGTATTATTTAGGTTTGGAGAGAGAGCACGAAACTATTGTTAAGGATGCTAGAGCATATTTCCGTGAGGCTGTTATAACTACCCTTGGAATCTCAGCGAATTCTAGAGAACGAATAAGCGCAGAAGTGGGAATTCCTTATTATCCTCCTGAAGGTGGTGCTGATATAAGGTTCTATAATGCATCTTCAATTGACGAAATGTTTGATGGTAGTGTTCCTTTTGCCGTGCGCCCAACAGATGGTGGATGGTATGTGGCAGAGCATGGGAATAAAATGTTCAGAGGAATATTTACTCCTTCATTTAATTTTCTTTATGGTGCCCAGGTGCACTATAAAAGAGGAAGCCGTATTCCAGAGCAATTTGAATCCTTTATGAGTGAGTTTTCTAAAAATATATTTGCACCTATTGGCATGTGGTTTGATGTACCAAATGAGGATGTTGCAGCACTTGTAAAACAAATAGAAGCAGATGAACTAATTAAAAAACAACAACTACTGGTGGGTGTAGATATAGTACCTGAGTCCTATCAGGCACCTCCAAAAATATCTTTTGCTTTTAGCGGTGCATAACGCTGACAAGCACTCAACAATTTACTAGACGCCTGTGGCTAATGGCACTCAGATTTTAATCGAGGATGCTTATAGTGTGTTATATAAATCAAATTAAGAATTTATTTTTTAGAGTTACATATATATGCAAAGTAAATTTTTATTAGTTTCAACTAGATTTTATTTATTTTAATTACTTTTAACTTATATGTGCGAATTATTTTATAAGGCATTTAATTATTGAAAGATATATTTATTTTTGCAAATTAATTTTTATATCATTTATAGTATTATCTATTATCTAATTTATATTCCACTTGGAAGATATGTTTTTAATCAAAGTCTAACTAATTTACTATTTTTGCAATATCTGTGATACCTAATGAACTAATCGTGAGTTACGCCAGTCTGCGACGCATTTATAAACCATTGATTTTTCCAGTTTAGTGTGGGGCTGTGGTGCAACTTGGCTAACATTGGCCCTTGGGGTGCATTGTAAGGATAAGCCCAATATGGGTCCGATCCGGGACAGCTTGAGAAAGACTTAACTGCGGATATTCAAATCCTGGCAGCCCCACTTTCTTCATAGTTGTATCACTTTTTAAGATACCAAATAGCAAATACACTAGGAATATGAGATTTTTCTTCTGTATATGGCAGTGTCTGGGGCGTCTTTATGATTTTCACTAATCCTTTTGAAGTTCCAAATAAAGAAGCTTCTATTACATCCCTATCTGGCACCCCTCCCAATTTTCCATCTTTGTAGAATTCTGTTGTAGTGAACACAGCAACCCCACATGGTTTCAATGTCTTATACTGCGTATTGAGAAACTCAATTTGACCCTGCGGTGCTAAATTAGGATCTAAATTAGTCTCTTTTACCAAAGAATCTTTTAAGATTATCATATCAAATGTATCTTCTGGGAAAAATGCATAAGAATCACTCCAGAGTCTAACATCTAATCCTTGCTGCTGGCAGAATTTAACTGCTTTTTTATTGTTGTCAATTCCTATAATATTTTTATATCCTGCTTCAATAATCATCCTCATTGCTAGTCCATAGGATGGAGCTACATAAAGTAAGCTAGCATCTCTATTTCTTCCTAAAGTCTCTAGCACAGCAAATACATCTGGAACACTAGTGATAGGGTCCAATGAATAGCGGTAATCAAAAGCTAGGTGATACTCGCGACCTAATAACTTTCCTGCCAGGTTTTCTATTCTTAGCTGGATACTTGAAGGTAACCTAAGGACTAAAGGCTTTACTTTTTCTCCTGCCAGTATATGTTGGCTAACAGCTTCTGATTTAGTGATACCTGTTATTTGTGCTAGTATTTCCAACATTCTCTTTTGTTCTTGTTTGCCCTGTAGCTGATGATATCTTCCTTTCTCTTGATTATATTGAGACGGATGTTTTCCTTTCATGGTTGCTACACATCTATCCTAAGATTCAAATCTGTAAAAATTGCTATTAGATATATGCTTTTATAAGCTTTTTGTCCATCTAGTAGATATCTCTAATTTAATATTGTTCTTAACTAATTTACAGCTCTAAAGACTAGAAATTCAAATTCTGTCGCCACATTATACTAAGCAGGCTCCTCAAGAAAAATAATCTTAGTTAGAACTAAATTCTGTTATTAATATGTTAAAAATATCTTCAGGTTTCTCCTCATAGCTTGTACCCAAATTTCTATTAGATATTTTTCAAAAGTTGGCGCTATATTTGATGTTTCAGTCATTTTTTTACCGTCTTTAAAAAATGTGATATAAGGAGTAGTTGGGAAAATAAAAGGGGCTTCTGTTAATTTTTGATACATATCTACAGCTAGAGTAGGATCACAATCAGCATCAAATTTTAAAAATTTAATGCTATCTCTCTCAGGAAAATCTTCTAAACTTATTCTAAGAACTTTAGCCATTGCCTTATTTACTTCAAAATTAATTTCTACTCCATTTCGGTAACCAATACCATCACCTTGATTATAAACAAAGACAAGGACCTTGCCTTCTGATATTTCTTTAATATAATTACTCGAACAAACTGGAATAAAACTTGTACCTTTTAAGATTTCATCAACACTTTTTGGATGAATTTTCTGACTCTGTTGAACTATTCCATGGACATGTATTTGCGGATTTACTATAGAATAATCAGGGGGCATTATTACAGTATATAAACCCCAAATAATTTCAGCTAGCATTTACATCATCATCTTGATATTAAGTACCTTCTCTCCAGTTTTTTAAGTAGGCTTCTTGCTCTTTAGTCAATTTATCTATCTCTATGTTCATTGCTCTAAGCTGTAATCTGGCAATTTCATCATCTTTCTCAGGAGGCAGAACATAAACCTTAGGTTGAAGCTTTCCCTTGTTCTGCACTAGAAACTCGCAAGCAAAAGCTTGGTTGCAAAAAGACATAGACATTATAGCAGATGGATGGCCTTCTCCTGCTGCTAGGTTAATCAGCCTTCCATCCCCTAGTATAAATACCTTCTTTCCATTACCTAAGGTAAATTCTTCCATAAACTCTCTTATTTTTCTTGTTTTCTTAGCTATTTTCCTTAACTCATTAATGTTAATCTCAGCATCAAAATGACCTGAATTTGCTAAAATAGCACCATCTTTCATTAATTTCATATGGTCAAGATCTATAACACTCTTGTTGCCTGTGACAGTTACAAATATGTCTCCTATTTTTGAGGCTTCTTTGATTGGCATCACTCTAAACCCATCCATTACAGCTTGTAGTGCCCTAAATGGATTAACTTCAGCCACAACAACATTAGCATCCATTCCCTGCGCCCTTTTTGCTACACCCTTTCCGCAGTCTCCATAGCCGCAGACTACAAAGTTTTTACCTGCAATCAATACATTGGTTGCTCTTAGAATTCCATCAATTGTTGACTGGCCAGTGCCTTTAATATTATCCATTAAATGCTTTGTTGCTGATTCATTAACAGCCACAATTGGATACTCTAGTGCCTTGTCTTTTTCCATTGACCTAAGCCTTATTACCCCAGTAGTTGTTTCTTCACAACCCCCAATTATCTGAGGAATTAAGCTTTTACGATTCTTATGAATTTCACTTACTAAGTCACATCCATCATCAATTGTTATCTGTGGCTTAAAATCTATGACCTTATTTAGATACTTGTAATAATCTTCTTTAGTTTCTCCTTTATATGCATATATCTTGATCCCGTCACTTGCAAGCGCAGATGCCACATCATCCTGAGTGCTCAGCGGGTTACAGGAGCAAGCAGCAACTTCTGCACCACCAGCAATAAGTGTTTTTATTAGAACAGCAGTTTCTTTGGTTATGTGCAGACAACTTCCTATCTTAATGCCTTTGAGAGGCTTCTGTTTTTCAAAACGTTTTCTGACCTCAAGCAAGGCTCCCATGTGCATCTCTGCTAATTCTATATTTCTTTTGCCTTGCTCTGCCAGCTTCAAATCTCTTACAATGTATGTTGAGCCTTGGTCCATTATATAACCGAAGTATGAATAAGATGTGCTCTTTTAAATTTTGTGGTTGTTATTTTATAACTATGCCTAAATATCGAAAGGTTTTTATATGCACATACACATACGCATATATATGGTGAAAGTGATATCCTTATCAGATGAGGCGTATACGAAGCTAAAGAGTAAAAAAATAGGCGATAGATCCTTTTCTGATGTAGTTATAGAGCTTGTTGACAAGAAAAAAGAGGGCTCAATTATGGACTTTTTCGGAATACTAAAAAATGATAAGGATGCAATATCCTCATTTGAAAAGGCCTATAAAGAAAGAAAAAATATAAAACTTCGTAATATTAAATTTTAAAAATGTATTGTTTAGACTCCAACATAATTATAGAATCTTTTAGAGGAAACCCTGAAGTTAAATCAAGACTTAATAATATTAAAGATTATGAAATTTGTATAACACCTCTAATTCTGTGTGAATTATATAGAGGAGCTTTCTTATCTAAGAATACAGATAAAAATCTTATTATTATAAAAGAACTCTTGAAAAAATTGACAATTTTAGATTTTGATACTTATTCTTGTGAGCTGTATGGCAGAATATATTTGCAACTAAAGAGCATTGGAAAACAAACACAGGATGCTGACTTAATGACAGCTGCCATATGCATATCAAATAATAAGACTTTAATTACCAGAAATAAGAAACACTATCAGAATATACCTAGTCTAATATTAGAAATTTGGTAAAATCAATATAATAATAAATATATTAATTCAAAACTCCCTTATCTCACTAAACTCTTTATACCTTTTTTCTATATCATCTATTGTCAAATTCTTTAGTCTATTAAGGCTGAAGTCTTCAGCGTTATAAGATGCTATTATACTCCCATAAATAATAGCTTTTCTAATATTTTTCTCTGAAATGTCTCTAGTTTTTGCAAGATAACCCATCAAAGCGCCACCAAAGCAATCACCGCAGCCAGTTGGATCTTTTATAATTTCCAATGGGTAGCCAGGGGCATTGAAATGCTTATTATCAGTAAAAAGTAAAGCTCCATGCTCACCTTTCTTTATGACAATATATTTCGGGCCAAGGCTTAAAGCTTCATTAGCAGCTTTTACAAGACTTACAGTCTGAAATAGCATTCTTGCTTCCCCATCATTCATAACTATAATATCTACTTTTTTAAGAATCTCAAGCAAAGCTAGCTTCTCACTAGTAATCCAAAGATTCATAGTATCTAGCATGACTAGCTCTGGTTTTCTTATACTGCTGAAAACTTTGAGTTGATGGCTAGGATGAGTATTTGCAAGAAAGACAAATCTTGCACTCTTATATTCTGCAGGAACTATTGGCTGGAAATTTGCTAGAGAATTAAGCTCAGTTTTGAGTGTCTTGGCTTCATTCATATCAAATTCATAAAAACCATGCCATCTAAAAGTTTTCTCTTCTTGATAAACACCTCTCATGTCTATGCCTTTAGAGCTTAGAAGAGAATAATGCTCTTCAGGAAAATCTTTACCTATAACTGAGATTATTCCAGCTTTTGCAAAGAATGAAGCTGCGTAGGCAGCATAAGTAGCACTTCCTCCTAAAGTATTCTTAACTTTGCCAAAAGGGGTTTCAATATCATCAAGACCAATTGAACCAAGGATAACTAGATCAACCATGTAAAATTGGAAGAATAATGGTTATTTAAAGGTATAGTAAGCAAGCACCGAAAGTTGAGATCCATAGTAACGAAGCCTTGTATTAAGTTGTCTCATACTGTCAGTCGCATGTGTTGCTATCTACTTAGGAGGTAGTGCTTCGGCGTTTATTGGTGAGCTAGTTAATGTAAAGACTACAGCATCAAGCAACGGCAATAAATCCTTTTGCATGTGCTCAATAACGGTTCTGGTAATTGTATCTGTAATTTCA
>CAZBGH010000018.1:0-14022 GCA_964491335.1 uncultured Methanosarcinales archaeon
TTTGTTTTTCATTGGGCTTTTATTGATGTTCAGTTGTTGTATTTTTAGTTATTTTGTACTATTTTTAACAAATTTTAACCGAAATGTTTAAATATAAAGTCTCTTTTTATAGTCTTATGAAAAAAATTAAGTTGCACCCTAAAGTTGAGGAAATACTGAAGGAGTTGAGACAATTGAGAAAAGTCAAAAAAAGTAGATTTAGTGGTATGACTACAAAAGAGATATTGGATTACTGTAGGACCCACTGAATTAAATTTTGTCATCTATTTTCACCTGTTTGAATTTCTCTTTTAAATTTTTACTTTGTAAGAAATCTGAATCAAATGTAATAAACTTTATAGATTTATTTTCTAATGCAGAAGCGAATATTAAACAATCCATAGACTTAAAGAATGTATCTGCTGATAATACTTCACTTATTTTATCCAAGGAAGCTTTTGATGCCCTGTAGATTTCTATATCATGGTATAAAAGTAATCTTTTTAATGCCTCAATATATCTTTCCTTATATTCTATATCCTCCTCTTTGCTAATAACATATACTACCTCCCCCATAACTATGCTAGATGCCATGAGTCTGTATTTGTTTTTATAACCAGATAGCTGAAATATCTTCTTTGCGTCATTTTGTCTTGTGTTTTCAAAAATAATTTCAAGGATTATAGATGAATCTATGTCATAAATTGGCAATCTGCTTCTTTTTTCCTCTTTTTTTAAAAATATT
Source organism: uncultured Methanosarcinales archaeon (assembly GCA_964491335.1). Classification (GTDB taxonomy): domain Archaea; phylum Nanobdellota; class Nanobdellia; order Woesearchaeales; family JACPIF01; genus JACPIF01. The sequence goes on from CAZBGH010000018.1 coordinate 725, forward strand.
TTTGATTTAGACATTAAACCCACTCACCCCTTCCATCCCTGTAACTTTACCAGTAATTTCGTTATTAGCTGTAATATTACTTTCGTATAAAAGACTCCCGACTAATCCAAATGACAGCAGTACAATTATTAGGACTAAAGTGTTTAAGATATTTTCAATTCTGTTTTTAGGCGGAATTTTATTATACATTTTCAGGCGAAATGTTTATATAGTTGATTTTGTTTAATAGTTTTATGAATAAATCAAAAAATTTAAAGGAATTTGAGCAATTGTGGGATAAAATTGAAAAAATAAGGAAAGATCCCAAAATGATGAGAGCTTTAGATAGATTAATCAAGTTTACCACCTCTTAACTTATTTTTGAGTTCTTTAAAATTGATAAATTTTGGTGTTTTAAAACCTAGTAATTGATTTACTGATTTGTAAGATTTAGTTGAATTGTCTGAAATCATTGTTTTTGTGTCATCAGAAACTAGTATATCTAGTTTGTTTAATGAAGCACATGCAACTATTTTAAAATCATTTATAATATCTTTTTTACTCGCAAATCCTCCAATTTCTTTATAAACAGTAAAATATTTATCTGCAAGCTCTTCCATTTGTTTTGTTATTTGATAATGATGCTTGCCTACAATCAAGTCATAAAGTTCTAATAGAACATGCCTTAAACCCTTAAATTTGCCGTTAATCATCTCTCTTTTTAACTTTGGGATGTCTCTTAATTCTTTTCTTATGATACTACTACCATAGAAAATTGTACTTTTCTTTAATAGAACATTCTCTAAAATATCCCTCTCAATATATTTTAAGATAAATTCATACACATTGGTATCAATAATTATTCTTTTCATTTAAAATTACTCACCCTTTCCAGCCCTGTAACTTTTCCAGTAATTTGATTTTGATATTCCTGATGGTAGATAGTTACAGCTAATATTGAGGACATTAGTATAATTATTGTAATTAAACCCATAATTCTTTTTACTGCTTTGTTGTTTGATGGTTTAATTGTTTTTTCGTTTTTCATTGTATTTTTTACTTAATTTATTTTTAATATTTTTAGGGGAAAGGTTTATATATATTGTTTGTTTTAGTTATCTGTATGAAATCAGTATTAATAAAACCAATTGAAAAATCTATAGCAGAGATTTTAATAGATAAATTAGTGTTCAAATCCCATTCTGAAGTTCTAAATGCTTTTGATGGCATGAGTCCCACTGAATATTTTAGGAAATTAAGAGACACCAAATCTAAACAAAAAACCTTTTAACATTTCATATCCAATAAACTTCGGTGTTCTTAACCTTTTCTTTTCATTTACTAAAGTAAAAACCTCTACTGATTTAGGGTTCATCATAGTTTTCCTGTTATCTGTTACTATAAAATTAACATTAGCTAAACAACCAGAGGCTACAATTTGACAATCTTCCAAAGTAATTTTTAGATGCCTATTTTTGCATTCATTTAAATATTCAAGAGACAACGACTTAACATTGCCAGTTAATTTTATTTCTCCAGACATCACTACTTGATATAACTCATTTAATCTGGTTCTAGCTTCCCTATGGGGATTAGCGTTTATTTCGTTATTGATAATTTCAGAACCTAATACGATATAATCTTTTTTTGGTTTGAGTTTCTCATTAGCTAAAAATATTAAAATATTAGCAACATCCTTTTTCTCTAAAGCCAAACCATAAATGTTTGTGTCCAAGAGTATAATATTCATTTTTACCTCTTTTTTATTCTTCTAATAATCTATCAAAAGTCTCATCAAACCCACTCACCCTTTCCAACCCTGTAACTTTTCCAGTAATTTGATTTTGATATTCCTGATGGTAGATAGTTACAGCTAATATTGAGGACATTAGTATAATTATTGTAATTAAGCTGACTAATCCTTTTGCGGTTTTGTTGTTGATTAGGTTTTTACTCATTTTATTTATTTTTGAATATCTTTCTTTAATTCATCAGCTAACTCTTTTTGTGTTGGAAGCTTTAGCTTGTATTTCGATGCAAATATTGTATTGCTTAATCCACCTAATACATAATCAATATAAACTTTATTTTTTTCAGCACACAATATAATTCCTATTGGAGAATTATCTCCTTCTACATTTACTTCGTTTTTGAAATAATTAAGGTAGAAATTCATTTGTCCAGCATCTTCGTGTCTGAATTTTCTTGTTTTAAGATCTATCAATACATAGCATTTTAGGTACACATTGTAGAAAACTAAATCTATATAGTGATGCTCATTATTCATTGTTATCCTATATTGTCTTCCGACAAAAAAGAATCCCTTTCCAAGTTCGAGCATGAATGTTTTAAGATGCTCTATAATCTTTGATTCAAATTTTTTTTCAGTGAGCCTTTCGGATTCTGGAATACCTAAAAATTCCAGCACATATGGGTCCTTCACCATATCCTTTGGGATTTCAACTATATGTCCCTTTCGAGATAATTCTAAAACTCCCTTTTTGTCTTTGCTTAAACTTAGTCTTTCAAATAAAGACGAACTTATTTGCCTTTCAAGTTCCCTTACTGACCAATATGAGTTTATGCATTCTTTTTCATAAAATAATTTTGCTTGCTTGTCTGAAATTCCCAGCAATATGCAGTAATGGCTCCAGCTTAATTTGCCAGACATTGTCTGGCTTTTTGGATAGTTTAGATAGAATAACCTCATATTTTGGAGGTTTGATCTTGAAAATCCCTTTCCAAGTTTTATCAAAAGCTCACTTGAAAGGGTTTTCATTAACTCAGAGCCATAATCAGCCCTTTCTCTACCTTTTTGCTCGTATTCAACAATGTGTTTTCCAATAGCCCAATAAGTATATACGATTTTTGTGTTTATTGTTTTAGCTAACTCTGTTTTTGATTTATTTACAAGTTCTGAAATTTTTTCTATTAACTTATTATACTTGTTTTTCGTTTTAATTATTTCTCCTTTTATCATCTTAAAACCCACTCACCCTTTCCATCCCTGCAACTTTACCAGTGATTTGATTATTAGCTGTAATCTCACTTTCATATAAAAAACTTCCAACTAATCCGAATGAGAGCAGGACAATTATCATAACCAATGTGTTTAAGCTCTTTTCAATATTGTTTTTTGATATTTTTTGCTCATTTTCTTATTCTTTCTCTAAGATATTTCTGGTGTTCCGCTACTTTCTGTCTCTTCATCTTCCTTCAGTGCATCCTTACAAGCATTGTCAGTATCGATACTTAACCTATTCCAAATAGGCTCACATCTCGCAGAGCCGATACCTAAGTCACACAAAACATCTGTAAACCAACTTGCAGTGTCAGTTAAGTAACATACTTGGCAAAACCCAGGCGGCCCAACTGGATTTTGGCAGCTTCCTAAATAACATGCAACAGAAAGTGATGTTCCTACAAGTTCAAACGGGCTTGAAAGTGCTTTGATTACTCTTTGCCCAATACTAGTAAGAGCATCAGCAAATGGCACTAGATTAAATAACTGCCCCCACACATATTTGCAATATGCATACTGCCTTTGCCCAGTGCATAAATAAAGAGGCATCCCATTTTGCGTTTCCTTTAGACAATTGATATACCTGCAATCAATCACTCTAGCCTTTTGCAAGTTGTATATGACACCTGGTAGGCATAAGAATGCAACGCTTCCTACTAAGCTCTGCTTTGGATCAATATTAGCAAAATAAGATTCTGTCCATGCTTGCACAGAACTAGAGTCTCTGCTTCTTTGATTACTTTGCTTTTGCGAGTTACTCAGAGCATTAAAATAAGCATTATCAAAAAAACTATCTGGCTTCCACTTTCCATTATCATCTTTCCACCAATCTCCAAAAAACATCTGGCAGCTTATTGTCTTACAGAACTTTGCAGCATATGCCTGGTAACCTTTCTTTGCACCTTCAACAGCAGTAGTGGTATAAGTTCCAAAAGCCTTTGCCATTGGACAACAAAATCCACCTCCTAAGAAAGCTGATCCTACTTGGCAACATGCCTTCAATTTATCTGTTCCACCAGCTAAAAAGTTAATCACAGTAAACAAATAGCTGGCAAACCTACAAATTGTCTGTGCAACATTAAATAGCTGCTGTGCAGTATCTAGCCATTCACCCTGGACTAGCCAACTAGCCTTGGCTCTTTCAATCTCATCATCAATTCTAGTGTCTATCGTGCCTAATGGATTATTGAAATAGTTAATTGTAAATGTAATATTTTCAGTTTCATCTGGGGAGATCTCTTTATTATCTATTAAAGTTCTTATCTTAATGCTGCACGGTATCCTTAATGAATCTGCTGGAGGTAATGCCCTGTCAAGCGTAAACTTAAAAAACACATTATATGGGAGAGTACTATCAACCTTGGGTGCAGTTGGATTAAAATTAAACAGCTCAGGCTTATTTCCAGTAGTAGAAGATAGTATAATAGACTCATTCCCTGAGCATCTGTCAAAGACAACAGAAACAGGCCATCTGCTTAAAGGTGAAGTAGTATTAGTGCTTAGTGCAACAGGAAACCAAATAAAAGGGTCATATTTTGTTATTAGTTCTTTATCAATAGCATTAGGCGATGGACTGCCAACAGAACTTCTCCAGAAATCAACAGTTACATTTCTCGTTCCAGTAACATTAAGTTGCACACTATGATTTATTGAGTTTCCAGCAACATCTTGAAAATTAAAAATAAGCCTATTTGTGATAAAGCCTCTAACATTTATCTCGTCTGTGGCCCAAGTACAAACCTGTAAATTCTCATTCTTAGAGCAACTGTCAGCATTTATTTTAGTAGCATTTTGAATGAAAGCAGATGCATCAAGACTTGCAGTTAACTCATTCTCTTCTTGGACTTCTGCAGTAATTGATAAGGCATTTCCAGTAGTGATAAAGCCAGGCACTACAGAACTAGAAGCAGCAACAGCCTCTATACTTACAGAACTAACCACTGGCGCAATAGTGTCTACCATCACAATCTTTTCAAGGGAGTTTGCTAGGCTGTTTCCAGCATTATCTTTTGTTAGAGGACTTAATCTAATATTTCTCTGCCCAGGTGCAGCGAAAATGTCAACATTATTCCATATACATATCACCTGCCCACTACTACCACTACCAGAACAATTATTTGCAGGCAAAATAGTGCCTCCTAGTGCAGATATATCCAGAAAAACGTTTTCAGCATTAATCCCAGATCCAGTTTCTATCAATGTAGCAATAAACGTATTATTTTTCGCACTAACAAAGTAGGTTCCATTTGAATCAAATCTGCCAGTCACAATCTCCATTGCTACAGGCCCCAGTGTATCTATTAGCACACCATAAGTTAAAGTTTCCGAGACATTATTTCCTGCATTATCACTTGCTCTAAAAGTAAAAGCCAAGGTTTGACTTCTAGTAATATTTGTTGAAGCATTAAGATCCATAATAAGATTTGTCCATGCACATCTTGTCTTATTTGTGGTATTGCTTTCAAGTAGAGTACAGAAACTCTTTGGTACATTTGAATTAGTAGTCACTCTAACATTTAAGGCATTAAGGTCAGCTTTAACAGTATCAAGCTTAAGCCCTATCCCAGATTCAATTATATCTACAGTTACTGTTATTCCAGCGATCACAATATTTGAAATAACTGTAACAATACTTCCATTTAATTGTGTTATATTTAAATTCACAAATGTTGGTGCAATTGTATCTGTGGGAAATGTCTTGTTTAAATTCACTAATTCTGTTTTTTTATTTCCTGCATTATCACTTGCACTTGCAATAACTGAGCCTGAAAATGAAGAGCTATTCAATTGCAATTGCACATTATCCAGGCTGCATGTTTGTGTTGTTAAATTTACAGAAGTGCAGACTGGTGTTGTACTTCCTCCAACAAAATTCAGCATACTAACATCAACTTTAAATGAGCTAAGATTTAATGCATTATCAGAAATCTCAAAAGCCATTAGTGCCTTATACTTCTCTGGTCTGAAGAAATTAACAGGACTCCCATCAATATTCCTAATATCAAATTCTCTTAACACAACGGAAGGTGGTGTGAAATCTGTTGTAAATGTTGTACTCTGTTGCGCCTGCTGGCCAAAATTATCAGCAGATGTTAAAGTTACTGTTGGGCTTTCACTTATGAAAACATTGCTTGTCTCTTTTAAACTAGCAGAAAGGGTGCACCCTGAAGGAGAAACCTGAAAAGTCCTAGAATAACCATCAGACGACAAGCTTACAAAACTCTGCAAGCCGGTACATTCTGTAGAATTACTTGAAGTCTGGGCCTTATCAACAATATTTACAGCAAACGTTATATTCTGCTCAGCTCCATACAAACTTTTGTCTGTGCTTAATGTAATAGTTGGGGCCAAATTATCACATACTGCAGTTACTTGTTTTGCATCCACTAAAGAATTTGATTGGTTATAGAGGTTAATAGTAAAGCCAAATCTTGGGCATATGCTAAAGTCTGACATATTCCTAGTGAAGGTACAGTCAACGCTTCCATCTCCTACTGTTAGGCATGAGTCAAATGGAAATCCTGTTGTAGCACTACCTCCCAACAATCTCACCTGGGAAGTATTTATTGTAACATCCTGAATGAAAGCCCTTGCACTGAATGTAAACACGTCTGCATTATTCTTTACATAGCCATCAATTCCATCCCTTCCTTTCACTTTAAGATTTGATAACCCATTAATTGCAAAAACATCAGCAGAATAAATAAGCAGACTTATTATTATAACTATAAATATAACTACAATCCATTTTAATGTTGTTACACTCCTTTTTACCATCTTTATATTATAACTAAATTTTAATTTGTTATTTTACTTTACAACTTGTAGTGTCCTATTTTTATATTAATTTTAATTTCCATCTCCTAAAATCTTTTATTATTTGCATCTCTTTGGTTTTTTATTTTTATTCTATTGCATTATTTTGGCATTTTGTCTATATTTAGGAAGCTGTTGCTTCCTAGATGTCTCGGAACATAGTTCCTCTACATGTCGGCTTCATTAATGTTACATCACTGATTTGCCGACTAATCGCACACACATAGTGAATTAGTTGCTAATTATTTATTTTAAGTCTTTATTTGATGGACTACTCGCATACACAAAGTGACTCGTATGCAAATTATATTCTTTTATAGTAAAAATAAACTTTAGTTTATCTTATTCAAATTATTATTTTTATTTACCTATCTCTCTTTTTATTTTATCTCTAACCTATTTTTACTTATAGCTAGGCTCTATACTTAACCTATTCTGGTTCCCTATTATCTCAGACCTTCCTATCTGCCCAATATCTTCAGCATCTAAATTATCAAATGATGCGCTATCTGGACTGCTTATCCCATAAAACACAATCTCTTTTGAATTACCCAGATTAAAATGGCTCAGTGTCCAGTTATATGTTACACTTCCCTCATTAAATGTTTCGTTAAACGGCTCAATGTGCACATTTTGGTTATCAATTTTTTTGTCTTTGAAAACAATCTGTGTCCTTCCATTTGCATCTGGCAAAGAGTAGTATAAGTCAATTGTTACTTGATAATTGCCTGGAACTAAGCCAGGATATAACCCAACATTTGTCTGATTTCCATAATAAATTGTTTGCACATATAGGTCTGGCTCCTCTGGAATATCTTTTATTTTTTGTATATATATTACAGCATACTCATTATTGAGAAGTGGAACAGGTGCTGGGTCATAAACCCAAGCAGTTGTTTTAATATTTCTCTTTTTCATCACGCTTACATTTTTAGCTTTGATAGGCTCTACATTAACAGTAACTTCCCCATTATTGCATACAACATTCTTAACACTGCAAGTAGGATGATTTGATGGTAGATCGCATCTTACGCTAAGGCTTTTAGGTGTACTAAATAAATTATACTTAGAAACCTGTATAGTGCATCCCTGACCTACACATTGGGGAAGCGATATTATAGTTTTAGATCCATCTCCTCCACCTATATCACAGACCTCTCCTTCATATCCATATGCAATGGCTATATCCTCCAATTGTGTATTAAGCTGTGTGTTGTCAAATTTACTAGTAATCTCTACAGTAATATTTGCACAATAATTTCTAGGATCACATATTAGAGTTCCAGTGGGAGGTGTAGTAATAGGAAGTTCACCTGAGCTGCAGTTAATTGGCTTATTACCCCTTACATTTGCTTCAAGAATAAACATAAAGTGATAACCCCTGCTATTAAGAGCTGAAGAATCGTAGATATCAACTTTAATAGGGTATGAAACGTCATAATTGAAATCGTATCTTTTAAGCCCAAGCCAGCTTAGAATACCAGTAACTCCACCAGTTTCTGGTCCTATAAAATTGCCTCTTACACCCCTTCCCTTAATATCAAAAAATATAGGCCACCAGCTCAGATATTCAAAATTAACTTTTAAGTCAGAATAAGTATCATTTATTGGTATTGTAGCCCTTTGGTAATACCCCCCCCTTTCATCGTAATTTGATGTTCTCCATACCTGTAAAAGCCCTGTGTAATATGGAAGTATCAAAAACTGCATCAGATTTTTTGCATCAGACTTTTGCCAATGCACAGCCTCGCTTCCAGTATCAAATGTTGCTTCAGCTGTAGGCGGTAAACCATTTTCATCAATACCTAAACCAAAAGCATTTATTTGTTCTAATGTCCATCTTTCCAACACTGGATATTTTATTTCAGTATTAGTTATCTTAGATGCAAACTCAAATATTCTAGCAATATCAATAGGAATTGAAACAATGTATTGCTTGATAGTAATTTCAGAATCTGCAAGTATAATTTTTAATGGATAATTAACTGTTACTCCAACTTCACCATCAAGCACTATGACATTACTACTTATCTGAGAAAGTTCTTGTATATTATAGCCCTTTTTCTTTAATTCCTCGAAACCTTTTATGCAATTTCGAAGATTTTCATTTATGTACCTAGAAAGCTGGCCTTCTATACTAGGCTCTCCTTGGCTCTTTTTTAGATTTGGCCTCTCAGAGCCACACTGACAATCTTTTACGCATCTATTGTTGCTTTTAAAGTGCCACCAGTAAACAGTTGCAGTATCCTCATTACCAGGGTCAAACCTTACAGCCATCCCGTCAGTAGGCTCACTTGGATTTGAGGTAATGCCATATCTTCTAGGCTCGATATAGCCACCAGTTTGTCCAATCCTCACTAACCCATCTTCTACAACCTTTGCAATACAATTTTCTACATATAATTTGGCAGCATTAAACTTGCTTGGCACTTCTTGTTTTTCTTCAATTTCCTGTTCCCTGACAGACACTTTTTCAGAACTAATTAGGTATAGAGACATCCCTATTATAACAAGAATGCCAAGAATTATAAATAATGTAAGTTGAGCTTTCCTTCCAAACAAAACTAAATCCCCTCTTTTCTGTTTCATTTATGAACTATAAAACCGTATTAAATAATATATAAAGGTATCGGAAGCTATAAAATTGCTATTCCTAATATAAAACGTCTATAAATCTATAATTATTTAAGGAATTATTATTTTGAGATGCATGTTATTAAAATTCTGTTTACCTACTATACTTATTTTATCTTATTTTATCCTATTTTATTTAATATTTCAAGCAATAGTGTTTCGTTTATTCTATACCCTTCTTTTACAAGTTTTTGTATTGAGTCTTTGAGTTCTTGTTTGCTTATTTGAGCAGTTTTCCAAGCTTCTATTAATATCCCAATTGTTCCTTTTGGTTTTAGTTTATAGAATTTTGCTATTCTTCTTGCTTTTCTCTCATCAAGCAGTACGATGTTGATTTTCTGATTAATAGCCAGACTGATTACTGCTTTTTCTCCTTTACCCATATTTTGTTTTTCTATTTCTTTATCTATTGTTGTTTCTTCTACTTTTATAATCTTTCCATTAATTAGACTTTCTATCTTTTGTGCGTCCTCTTTGCCTATTTTTGTCCCTTTATTTATTTCTTCATATACTTGTTGTGGTATCTTTATCTCATACTTATCTAATAATTCTATTTTTTCTATCTTTGCTAAGAATATAAGTGGTGATGCATTGCTCACTATTTTCATTTACTTCATACCCTTTAAGTCTTCTTTTAGCTCTTCTTCAGAATAATCTATGTATAAATTCTCTTCTTTTATGGTATCTATCATCTGCCATAGGTCTATGTTTAGCATTTCTGCTGCCTTTGCCATGCTTATCTTTCTTTCTTTGTACATATTCAACACTTTCTTTTTCTTTTCAATTGCTAACCCTTCAACTATCAAATTTCTAAGTAGAGATGCCCTATCCATCTGTCTCTCTTTAGATAGTTCATCTATTTCCAATAGGATATTTTCGTCTATCCTTGTGCTTACAGTTGCAGTCATTTTAAATTAAATTGGCTTGTCTCGATACAATGTTAATGTTTACAATATATAAATTTTTCTATGCTGAGGTGTTGGTAAATCTTAGGGTGTTAAATATGGGCTGGTAAGTATCGGCCATTTTCACTCAAAATAGTCTCCCTTCCATGATTTAGCCTTTTTCATATACTTTTTAGAAAAATTGACTACCATGAATACCCTTATCTCCTTTTGCTCTGGCAGCTCTAAAAGGTCAATTGTCGCAATCTTATCTTTTATCCTATGAGAGTTCCATGTATCTACTTTCTTATTATGAGAAAATTTAAGACTGTATTTTAGGTAGCTCACTATTTTGTTAAGAGCTTTCTTATCTGATACAAAGTTAGCTAAAAACTTTCGGAATAAACCAAATTGGGATTTATCTTTAATCAATATAGCCCAATGCTGACAGTACTTACCCTCATCTGTATCAAAGATAAGAGTCATCTTCTCTTTTTTACTCATATAGTACCCATTAGGCTTTTCTTTAATAATTCTTTCCAACTCTGGCTTAACTTCTATCCCTGCTTTCCGTGCAGGCGTTGTACCTAGTCCCTGATGTATTCGCATGAAGTTATAGTAAGTCTTGAAATTCTCTGCATACTGTTTCTGATTCCTTTTAAAACCACGCATGACCTTATCACATTGCCTAAAGCTCTCATGGAATCTCTCAATAACATTGTTATTGCTATCCTTTTGCAGTATGCTTACATATCTGTAATGAGGATTTGGGTTCTCATAGGTAGCCAATCTCCAAAACCCTCAAACTAATTTTGGTATGCTTTAGCACCCACCATTAATCATGAATAAAATAGATTTAAGTAACTGACAATTTCTATTAATAATCTTTATATAACTGATTAACAAACCATAATAAATATGCCTTACCAAAAAATACCTTATCCAAAAATGCCTGCTTCAAGATTGTCATATCCAAGACTACCAGATCCTAGGCTTGTAGCATATATACAATCTCAGCTTCAGAAAGGATATGACATCAATTCAATAAAGCTTTATTTAGTTAGTCAAGGCTATAGGCCACAAATAGTTGATGAAGCAATAGCATTTTCTTATCAAACAATAAAACATGAGCATTCTATTTCAACTTCTACACTTATAACTTTTGGAGCTGTTCTACTAGGAATTTTTCTAATATTATTTAGTTTTTTCTATTTTTCTTCCTTTTCCTTTAACCTGCCATTTTTTGGTTCTAAGCCTGAACAACTTCTAGATCTCAGTTTAGAGGAAATTAAGACTGAAGTAAAACCTGGAGAGCAAATTATTTTTCTAAAAGAGATATCTAACCTTGGAGTAGATAAAAGATACGACATTACAATCAAACATGAACTTTTTGACTCTAATAATAATTTAATCTATTCAAAGGAAGAGACAATTGCAGTTGAAACAAGAAGCACAAGCCAAACAAAGCTTCAGATTCCATTAAATGTAAAAGATGGAAAATATACATTAAAGAGCACAGCATTTTATTCAAATAAAAAGGCTTATGCAACTCTGCCAGTTACTATACTATCGAAGGAATACAAGCCAATAGAAGACCAGCTTCCAAGCTGCACGGACCTCATTAGGAATCAAGGGGAAACTGGAATAGATTGTGGAGGCCCATGCAAAGAATGTTCACAACCGGATAATGAATGCCAAAAGTCATGTGACGATAAAAATGATTGCACTATTGACAGTTGCAGTGCATCAACTAATTTTCAATGTGTCCACGATAAGATAGCCTTCTGCTGCGGCAATAATGAATGCGAAGATGAGGAGATTACAACTTGCCCTGCAGATTGCCAAATAACAAAACAAGAGCCAGACTTGTCAATATTTGAAAGACTGGAAAATATTAAGAGTTCAGCAGCTTCAAACCCAGATAAAGCAAGGGAGTTATGTGCAGAGATTGAAAGTAATGCTTATAAAGACGACTGTTATTCAAATGTTGGAAAGGTAACAAGAAAAACTATATATTGTGATTTAATTAAGAGTGATAGAACTAAAGATGATTGCCTTTCAGATGTTGCTAAATCATCTAATCAGAACTCCTTATGCGAAAGAATTACACTTGACACGAGAAGGGATGCTTGCTATATGAACTTTGTTTTATCTGGCGATTTCTCTATTTGTGACAAAATAGTTGATAGTTACCTAAAGAACTCGTGCTTAGCATTAAAACTGAAAGCTGAACTAGACCAGCAGAGCAAGACTCAAAGCTAAGGAGTCCAATAAAACTGGTGGGTTATGCTACTTATACCATGTGCTACTTATGGAACCAATAACATCATCTCTTACTAAAGAAGGTTGGAGAAATGATTTAAAGCAAACTGGAAAAGACTTGTCAGACTTATCATAACTTGTCATATATAGTTGAGTCAACAGTTACTAGTATAGAATTAATTGCTAATGAAAGAGGTAACATTTGTGATTACATTGATCCCTCTCTGCAAATTTTAGCTGGTGGATTTCTTATATTTCTTATTATTGCAGGATTATTTGTCGTGTTGTAGGGCTTATCATTATTTTTTGGGATTAGGATCAATTTTAGCAGGAGCTTACATTTGGCATAGAGGAATGAAGAACGTTGGTATTTATTAATCATAACTATACATTGGCTTTGACCATTATTAAGGTAAAGAAAGCAGCCAGCCAAAGGCACCTAGCAATCATAAAATTGACTCAGCGATAGAAGAATGCAGGAAAAATTGAAATCCCTATTCAAAAAAATATTATTAAAGATGGCTTTAACAAAATTCTAAATATACTCAAAAGGATGTTGAAGGAAGATGTGAAGGGGTATTGAGAGGTAGGGAGTAAAAAAAGCAGGTAAAGCAAAAGTAGATTATGTGTTAAAAGTAAGGTTTCTTGATGATAAAAAATAGTTGATTATTATTATCAAAAATGATAATTTTGATTTACTA
>CAZBGH010000019.1:0-13938 GCA_964491335.1 uncultured Methanosarcinales archaeon
TCTAAATTCATATTATAACATTATAATGTAACTAATATTTAAATTTTGTGCTATTATGATGTCATAGGTTTTCAATCACAAAATCTTATCTGTTGTAACAGGTGAGTTTTTGTTTTATAACTATTTTGATAGTGAAATTTATTTATGCTCACTCCAGAAACTGTGTATATAATGAGAAAGAGCATCACCATGAATAGCATCGGGAGTACCAACAACGAATCCATAAACCTCTATACCTTGTTTCCTCAATTCTGGAAGAATCAATTCTGCGAATTTCTGTGCTGCTTCTTTTGAAATTTTTATTGACCTACTTTTTCAAATCATTTGACATACTATAAATTAGGAGTGGATAATTATCTGGTTTCTTCAAGCAACTTGAAGTCTAAACCTATTTTCTTGAATTCTTTCATAACTTTACCAACATAACCTTCAGAACGTGTGTCAATATCTCGTGAATAGATTGCTTCTTCACCAGTATCTACCGTCACTAAATAGTAAGGTTTAACTAATAGTGGCATTTCTACTCTCAGCATCGGTGTAAAAATGAGATATTCTTCATCACCTACCCACTTAAAAACTGCAGCATCTATTTTGCCTGTATTAATTTCAAAAAGTGCAGGTCCATGAGTGAAGTACGGATTAGGAGTTGTATATACCGCTCTTAAATTTTCATCAGATCCGGAACTAAAGTTTCGTTTAGATGATTTTAAACCTTCTTTTGTTATTTTATGAATTCTTTTTGCATATGCTTTTGGAGATATGAACAAATCAAATGAAACTGTTTCTGTTTTATGTAATAAGCGTGCAGGTTTTGGAAAGATGCCATGATATAACACAATACCACTTTCAATAAATTCTAATTCACCAAAAATATGTGGAATTAATTGTTTTAATTCATCTATATTATTGTCCACATGAGCTTTTACTGCATTCAAATAAATACTACTTTTCATGAATTCTTTTCTCGTTTTTACCATTTCAAGCAAAATATCATTTAGCGTATTTTGTACTCTAAACTTTATACCAATACTATCAGACTCTCGTAACCTATATGCACCTGTATCATATGCTTGATTCATTAAGTCTTCTAAATGTTTTTTAATAGGCTTATATTTCTTATTAGTATCTTCAAAAAATTCTATATCTAAATACAATTCTCGAATATCTGCAATTTCAATTGGCATAAGATTCACCATTATTTATAAAAATAATACATTCTTTAAAATAATTAAGAGTAAATAGCTATTGGGAATTTACAATATTTATTAAAATTTCTTCCCATTTTAACATAAAAACAATAAAATTTATAAAGAAATTATCCTTTTTAGTATAAAATGACTGATTTAGACCTAAGAGATAAGAAAATACTATATGAATTAGACTTAAATGCAAGACAATCAGACAGCAGTATTGCTAAAAAGGTTGGATTGTCAAGAGATTCTGTAAGGTACAGGGTTAATAGAATGATAAAGGAGGATTACATACATTACTTTATGACATTGCTTAATTCAATGAAGTTGGGCTACGACTGGTATAGAACTTTTTTTAAATTTCATGGCTTGAATCTTGAGAAGGAACAGGAAATTATTGAATGGCTAAAGCAAAGGGCAAGTTGGATGACAAAAGTAGAAGGCATTTGGGACTTAAACACAGCAATTTTTGCAAAGAATATTTATGAGTACAGAGACATAATAAATGAATTTCTATTGAAGTATGGTAATTACGTTGAAAGGTATGACATGGCAATTGTAACAAGAGAGTGGTCATATCATAGAGATTACCTTGTCAATAAAAAACAGAAAACTACAAAACCAATTTTGATGGGGTTTGATGCAAAAAATGACTATAAAGTGGAGAATATAGATGAGACTGACTACAAAATACTCAAAACCATATTAAAGAATGCAAGAATGAAAACAATAGATATAGCAAGAAGAATTGATACAACAGAGATAGTTGTAAGGTACAGACTTAAAAAACTCATTGAAAATGGCGTTATAATAGGCTTTAATCCATTTCTTAATGTAGATAAACTAGGCTATATTTACTTTAAAGTTCATTTTAGATTACAAAATATCACGCCAGAGAAAAAGAAAAATATTGTCTATTACCTTCATCAGCATCCAACCACAGTCCACATGACCGAACTGATTGGAGGTGCTGACTTAGAAACAGAATTTCAAGTTAAAAGCAATGCTGAGTTCTATAAATACTTAAAGGATATTAGATTAAAATTTGGAGACATTATTAGAGATTATGAATTTATGCAATATACTCAAGAATACAATTTTACTTATTTGCCAGAGATGTATTAAGAATAATCGAGTTACTTATGTGCAATCCCTCTTATTTCATCTAAACTTCCTACTTTATTCTTCTTCATCCAAGCAATCATTTCATCGCATACTTTCTTAAAAACCCCGATGCCCCTGTAATAAACCCCTGTCCCAATTCCAACAGCAGTTGCGCCTGCCATAATCATTTCAATAGCGTCTTTGCCATAAGTGACTCCGCCTGTGCCGATAATCGGGATTTTTACTGTCTCATAAATCTCATAGACGCATCTTACTGCAATTGGCTTCAATGCAGGGCCTGACACCCCTCCAATTTTGTTTGCGAGGATTGGCTTTCTTGCATTAATATCAATCACCATTCCAGTTGCTGTATTAATAGCAGTTATTGCATCTGCTCCTGATTTTTCAGCAGCATGTGCTATCTCCTTTATATCATAAACATTTGGGCTCAGCTTTATGCTGACTGGAATTTTGCCAGCATTTTTCTTAACAACTCTTGTAACCTTTGCTGTTAAATCAGCTTCTGTATAATACGGCTTTCCGTAGTCCAAATGTGGGCAAGAAATATTAACCTCAATCATTGCTGGCTTTAAACTTGCCATTTTTTTTGTTACCTCACCAAACTGTTCAATTTTATAGCCATAAATGCTTCCTATAACAGGCACACTTAAATTATCCAATCTTCCAAAATCTTTTAGTGCAGAATCTATGCCTTGCCCAGGCAGTCCAACAGCATTAAGAAAAACTCCATCACAAGCAAACATTGTCGGATTTGCATTTCCCACTCTTTCTTCATGGCATAAAGATTTCAAAGTTACTGCACCAGCTCCGTTTTTTCCTATTCTATTAATGCTGTCTTTAGTCACACCAAGAATTCCAGAAGCAAGGATTGTGGGATTTCCTAGATTTATGTTGCAGAGTTTTGTTTGTAGCATCTCAGACTTTTACTATTAGATTTTTTATTTATTATTCTAGCCATTAGTTATTTTTTACGTAAACTTAATATGTAGCTCTTAATATGTAACTGTTAGCTATAACAAAGTAATATCTTGTTTTTTCATTGATCTTTCACAATAGATACAAACTAGTTTAATAGACCCATTTGAAATAACATTAAATTTGGTGTTCATTTTATCAAAATTAGTTATACAATTTGGATTGAAACATCTCACAATACCTTCAATTTTTTCTGGGATTCTTAATTTTATTTTCTCTATCACTTTATAATTTTTTATGATATTGAGAGTTGCATTTGGAGCAATAAGCGCGATCTTATTAACCTCTTCTTCTTCCAAAAATTTACTCCCTATCTTTACAATACCTTTTTCCCCAAGTCTTGAGCTTTTCAGATTGTTGGCAACTGATATAACCTCTGTATTCTTATTTAAACTAAGGATTTCTATTACCTTAAAAGTTGATTCTGGTGTAATATGGTCTATAACTGTTCCTTCCTTAATTGCACTTATTTTGTATTCTTTCATTTTATTGCGCCAAGTATTAAAGCAAGCAATACTTTTCTTATTATTACTCCATTACGTGCTTGTTCAAAGTATATAGCATTTTGTGTATTATCTATGTCCATTGTAATTTCATCTACTCTTGGCAAAGGGTGCATTATTTTCAGAGATGGTTTACAATTCTTTAATGTATTCTTATCAATCCTATAAATTCCCCTAAATCTCTCATAGTCAACAGGATCTGGGAATCTTTCTTTCTGAATCCTTGTAACATAGAGTATGTCTAGATGATTGCTAATCTTGGAAAGTTCTTCAACTTCAAAAAATTTCACTTTCCTATCATGCAATTCTTCCATATAATGCTCAGGCATCCGCAACTCTTTAGGAGATATAAAAAACATTTTAGTTTTAAAATGACTTAATGCGTATGCAAGAGAGTGTATAGTCCTTCCGTATTTCATATCCCCAATAAAACCTATAGTAAGATTATCTAACCTACCAATAATTTTTCTAATGGTATAGATGTCAACAAGAGTTTGAGTCGGATGCTGATTTACTCCATCTCCTGCATTAATAACTGGGATCTCAACAGCTTCTGCTGCGTATCTAACAGATCCATCAATTGGATGTCTCATTACAATAATATCACCATAAGATTCTACCATTTTCATTGTATCATGCAAAGACTCTCCTTTTGCAATAGAAGTTATCTGCGGGCTTCCAAAACCTATCACTGAACCACCAAGCTTGCTCATTGCAGATTCAAAGCTTAGCTTTGTCCTTGTGGAAGGCTCAAAAAACAAGCTAGCAAGTATTTTTCCTTTCAATAAATTATTACCTTTAATTTTTGATGTAGAATTCAGGATGTAAAGCAATTCATCTTTAGTTAAATCCTTTATCGATATTAAGTCCCTACCTTTAAAGGCTATTCCCATTTATTTCCCTCAACATGCACTGTTATTCTAACTGTATCTTTTAAAGCTTATCATTTATACTCATCCCAACTCTTAATCTCGAGATCTTCTAATTTTAGGGATGATAATGCACTAACAAAGATTTTTGTAGTCTGTTCATTTGTAAGCAGTGGTATATTCCTATCAATTGCCTTTCTCCTTATTATGTAATCATTATCTAACTCAGATTTTTCAGAGCTCTTTGGGATATTAATAACTAGATCTATATTTCCTGTTTCTAAATACCTAAGTACGTTTGGCTGTTTATTTTCAAGAGGCCAGTATAATCTAGTTGATTTTATACTGTTCTCTTTTAGAAATTTCCATGTTCCGTGAGTTGCTAACAGAGTAAACCCCAGTTCTCTAAGATTTCTACAGGTTTCAAGCAGATGCAACTTTGTTTTTAAATTGCCTGTTGACAATAAAATATTATTCTTTGGTAATCTAAACCCCACTGAAAGAATTGATTTCAGAAAGGCCTCATTTAAATCTTTGCCTAAGCAACCAACTTCTCCAGTAGAAGTCATCTCTACTCCAAGTATAGGATCTGCACCCTTAAGTCTTGTAAAGGAGAACTGAGGGGCCTTAACCCCCACATAGTTCAGCTTGTGATTTTTAAAGGCAGATGTATGTTTTCCTAACATCACTCTCGTGGCAATGTCTATAAAATTAGCCTTCAAAACCTTTGAAACGAAAGGAAAGCTTCTTGAGGCCCTAAGATTGCATTCTATTACTTTAGTTTCATTATCTACAGCAAGAAATTGTATATTAAAAGGCCCTGTTATTTTTAGAGCATTGGCAATTTTAGATGCTGAATCTTGAACTTTCCTGATAGTCTCTGAGTACAATCTTTGTGGCGGAAGAACTAGGGTTGCATCCCCTGAATGTACCCCAGCATTCTCAATATGTTCAGTAATGGCATGCGCTATAACCTTGCCATTATTAGCAACTGCGTCTATCTCTATTTCTTTTGCATTTTCTATAAATTTTGTGATAACAACTGGATGTTCAGGTGAAATGTCAAATGCTTTTTTAAGGTATTCTACTAATTTTTTCTCTTCAAAAGCTACACTCATAGCAGAGCCACTCAAAACATAACTTGGTCTGATTAGTACTGGGTAACCAATTTTATTTGCAAACATTTTTGCATTATCAATTGTTACTAATTCCCTCCATTCAGGCTGTTCAATATTCAAAGTATCAAGAAGTTTAGAGAACTTATGCCTATTCTCTGCTTTGTCTATATCTAATGGGCTAGTGCCTAGAATCTTAACCCCTTGGTGATATAACTTTAGTGCGATATTATTTGGAATCTGGCCACCCATGGAAACAATAACACCTTCAGGATTCTCTAATTCGTAAATATCTAATACTCTTTCAAAGCTTAACTCTTCAAAATAGAGTTTGTCACAAATATCGTAATCTGTGCTAACAGTCTCTGGGTTATAGTTTATCATTAAAGTATTATATCCCAGTTTCTTTGCTGTCAATACCGCGTTAACACAACACCAGTCAAACTCTACTGAACTTCCTATCATGTAAGCACCAGACCCAAGAACCATTATAGCCTTTTCATTTTTTTTAGGGACTATATCTGTGTGTTCTGAATTATAAGTCATGTAGATGTAATTAGTCTCTGCAGGGTACTCTGCTGCTAATGTGTCAATCTGCCTTGCGCAAGGCAATATTTTCAAAGCCTTTCTTTTCTCTCTTATTTCTAACTCTGTTTTGCCTTTAATAATAGAAATTTGTTTATCGGAAAATCCCAACTGCTTAGCTAGCCTTAGCAAATCTTCTGTAAGGCTGTAAAGTCTAATCTTATTCTCCATCTCAACTATATTCTTTATCTTATAAAGAAACCATTTGTCTATATGTGATATGCTATATATTTTATCTATACTAGTGCCATCTTTCAGAGCCCGTGCAATTGCAAAAACTCTTCTATCTGTGGGATTGGCTATTTCTTCCTCAAGATTATCAAACTCAAGATTATTGCAGACTAAACCGTGCATGCTAATGTTTAGCATCCTAATTGCTTTTTGCAAAACTTCCTCAAACTTCCTACCAATAGCCATAACCTCCCCAACAGATTTCATCTCGCTGCCAATTTTGTTGTCAACATCTTTAAACTTTTGAAGATCCCATCTAGGAATCTTTAGCACAATATAGTCTAATGCTGGCTCAAAACATGCTTTAGTCTTTTTTGTTATAGAATTCTCTATATCAGTTAAAGAATATCCAAGAGCTAATTTAGCTGAGACTAATGCGAGTGGATACCCAGTGGCTTTTGAGGCTAATGCTGATGACCTTGAAAGCCGAGCATTGACTTCTATAACCCTGTAGTCTTCTGAATTTGGTGAAAGTGCAAATTGTATATTACACTCTCCCACTATATGCAGATTTCTTATTACTTTAATCGAGATATCTCTTAACTTGTGGTATTCTGTATTGGTCAGTGTTTGAGATGGTGCAACTACTATACTCTCTCCAGTGTGAATGCCCATAGGGTCAAAATTTTCCATGTTGCAGACAGTGATGCAGTTATCCTTTGAATCCCTTACAACTTCGTACTCTATCTCTTTCCATCCTTCTAAGTATTCCTCTACAAGAATTTGTCTCGAATAGGATAATGCCTTTGAAGCAATTATCTTTAAATCTTCATTATTCCTTGCTACGCCTGAACCTAAGCCTCCTAATGCAAAGCCTGACCTTATCATTACTGGATAACCTAGGTTTTTAGCAATATCTAATGCCTGCTCAACTTTATTGGCTGTTTTGCTTTTAGGTGTTTTAACATCAATTTTATTAAGGAATTGTGCAAACAACTTTCTATCTTCAGTTAATCTTATTGCCTCTATAGATGTTCCTATAACTTTAACATTATATTTCTTTAGTACATCTCTTGCATCTAGTTCTAAGCCACAGTTTAATGCTGTTTGACCTCCAAATGAGAGCAGGATTGCATCTGGCCTTTCCTTTGCTATTATTTTCTCAACAAAGTAAGGGTTGACTGGTAGGAAATATACTCTGTCTGCCATGCTTTCACTGGTCTGAATAGTTGCAATGTTTGGATTTACTAATATTGTCTCTATTCCCTCTTCCTTCAGTGCTTTGAGGCATTGTGAACCGGAGTAGTCGAAATAGCGCCTTTTATAAGGTCTCGCCTGCTTCTCCGATTTTGAGAGCCCCCGACCCCAGTATCAGGACTTTTTTTGGCTTGCTCATAGAGTTTTTACTTTTTTTCTTTACCATGGAATTCTTTTAGATATTTGTTGAAAACTTGAACGTCATCTGGACAAAAATTGTTCTTCCTCATAAATTTTTTAAGGGAGGCTAGTTGCATGAATTTTCCTGACTGAACCTCTTCTTTTTGGAATCTTAATGGCTTATCGTAAACCAGCTCATAAACCCTATAAATCACTCTGGTTACTTTCGGATTATCAAATTTATATTCAAAAAGAAACTTTGGATTAACATCTTTCGCGCCTATCTCCTCTTTTGTTTCCCGCAACGCCCCCTGCTTATAGCTTTCTCCATACGATAAAGTACCACCAATAAACATGGCATAGTATCCTGGAAAAATATCTTTCGTTAAAGTTCTTCTATGAACAAGAATTTCTCCTTTTGAATTAAAAACTAGGATAAGGGCACTTCTGTGCATCAAATTTTTTTGCCTCATCTCCTTTCTTGATACTTTGCCAATTACATTATTGTTTTCATCAACATGGTAAACATATTCTTCTTTCTTTTTCATTTGCTATTATTTCACCGTCCTCAAAAATCTGTCAAACAAAAAGTTAGTATCCACTGGCCCAGGACTTGCCTCTGGATGCCCCTGAAAAGACATGAAAGGCAATCTCTTGTGTTTAATACCCTCATTTGTACCATCATTAGCATTAACAAACCAAGGTTTCCATTCTTTGCCTAATCTCTTTGTGTCAACTGCGTACCCGTGATTTTGAGAGGTAATATAGCATCTTCTTGTTTCTAGGTCAGTAACTGGCTGATTCTGGCTTCTGTGTCCATATTTTAGCTTATAAGTATTGCCATTAGCTGCTAAAGCTAGTATCTGATTACCTAAACAAATACCAAAAATAGGAACTCTATCTTTTATTGATTTTCTTACATTTTCTATAGTTACTTTACACATTTTAGGGTCCCCAGGACCATTTGAGATTACTATTCCATCAAAATCTTCTGTATGATAATTATAATCCCATGGCACTCTAAGAACTGTAACATTTCTAGCAAGCAAGCTTCTAATAATATTATTTTTAGCACCACAGTCAACTAGCAATATTTTTTTCTTTCCACTGCCATAAACCTGCTTTAATTCTATACTTACCTCATCAACAAGATTTCTTTTGTTTGGATCTTCAACTCTAACATCATTATCATTAATTACTATTTTTCCAAGCATAACTCCTTTTTCTCTCAGTTTCTGTGTTAGTCTCCTAGTATCAACTCCAAAAATTGCTGGGATATTATTCTCCTTAAGCCACTCAGAGAGACTTTTCTTGGCATTCCAATGGTTATGACTGTTTGAATAATCTGAAATAATTAGTCCTCGAATATGAATTTTATCTGATTCAAAGTTCTTGAGAAGATTATACTCTTTTTCATTCCCAGGGATACCATAATTCCCAATTAAAGGGTATGTCAGAACTAATATCTGGCCTTTGTAGGAAGGATCTGTAAAAGATTCTGGATAGCCTACCATACCTGTATTGAAAACCACCTCTCCTGAAAGAGATTTTTCAGCCCCAAAAGAAAAACCATAATAAATACTACCATCCTCAAGAATAAGTTTTGCATTTTTTCTATTTTCCAGCATACTAAAAAAATAGGAAACCCTTGACTACTTTAAATATATTATGCAACTACAGAATATATCTTGATGAAAATGAATAATATGGAATATAGAATTTCTAAGGATGGTAGGGTTATAAGTTACCACTTTAGGATAACACAAAAAGCTTTAATAATGTCTTCATTAATATTCTTTTAGATTTAGTTGAATAATAATAGAGGTATATATGGGGGTACTTGATTTATTTAAAAAAAAGGGAAAACAGATAGATTTACCACCTCCACCTCCACCTGAGCTTCTTAAGTTGAATATTGAACTGCCAAAAGATGATTTAGAATTGCCCCCTTTACCAGAGTTACCTCCTATTCCTACTCCTGAGACTGAAACTGGGACCGTGAATAAAAAATATGAAATACCTCATCTGGACACTGATAAAGAGTTCTCTATACCTTTAGAAGTAATGCCTACCAAAACTGAGGAATCTTTGAATTCCAATGAAAATCAAGAGCCTATCAATTTACCAGAGCCAAAAGTAAAAAGAGAAAAAGGTCCATTATTTATTAAGGTTGATGATTATAGGATTGTATTAGAGAATATAAATTTGGTAAGGAATAAGCTTAGTGAAAGCGATTATGTTGTGGAAGCCCTAAATGAACTTAGAAACAAGGTAAATGACGAATTTGAAAGGTGGAGAGAAGACCTAGAAGAGATGCAGAGAAAAGTGGTATATATGGATAAAGCCTTATTTGAGGGAAAATAAATGAAGGAAAAACTTAATATGCCTGTTTTTATTAAAATAGAGGAGTATAAAGATATACTTGAAACTATAGAGCTATTGAAATTAAAGATAAGCCACGCCAAAAAGACATTAGAAAATATATATGAGATAAAATCGCAGGAGGATTCTGAACTTAAGATTTGGCAATCGGGATTAGAAGAGATTGAAAGAAAGATAAATGAAATAGATAAAAGCTTGTATGAACCAGAGAATTTCTGATAAAAAGTAAAATAATTGCTATGGTTGGATATGGAAGAAAAATACGGTTTTTTTGTTGGGATTAGAGATCCAGTAGATGTTAGGAGAAATATCTTAGAGTGCACTAGGGATATAGTCCAGCACCTTCAAAAATATGAGAAATTTAGGGAGCAAAGAGAAGAAAAAATCAAGGAAATAATTGACTTGAGGCATATAATCGAAGAGATAGATAAACTGAATGCTAATCTAAAGGCCGAATTCCCCAAAGCAAACATAAAGTTCAATACTGTAGTTGAGAAAATTCCAGTTAAGGAAAAAAGAGAAGTGAGAGAACTAAAAGTTAAGGAAAAGATTACGAAAAAACAGATTGGCGAGATTGAGAAATTGGAGGAAGAACTTAATATAATAGAAAACAGGCTTAATAAACTGTCTGACTAGTTCTTTTAGATGCGGGGTTAATTGTTAGTGTAAATGTAAAATAAAGTTCTTAGGTATTCATTATTTAGCTTAATTGCGAGTATCAGCTCACCTGAAGGTAAGCTGGGTGCGAGTAGTCCGCCAGCCATCGCAGTAACATTAAAGAGGCGGACAAGTATAGTCACTCACGTTCCTATATCCCATAGGGGATATCCAAAATGCAAACCGACCTAACTCCGAGCAAAGCGAGATTTAGGACAGAGCCTACAATTAGATAACCTTTTTAAATACATTGATAATTTTGATAGGTATGCGGGGATGCCGGAGTGGCCAATTGAAATCCTTAAGATTTCAAAGCATCTGAAATTAGGATTTCAGACCAATCGGGGCAGTTTAGTGTCAAACTAAGCCCATACTCAAGTGATACTTTTTGAGCCATCTGCTGGCTTAGTGCCTACGTGGGTTTTTGGAGCATTGCTACAGAACACGAATTCGAATCCTACTCCCCGCATCATAGTACCAAATTAAAAATATAATTTGCATCAGAAGACAAGAAAATAACATTAATGAGGCGGACAGGAAGACAAAATACACTAAAGTTGCAAATTATAATAATCTCAAGTACCCCCTAGAGTAGACATGGATTGTAAGATGGCGGATATTTGCAAATAATACTAAAAAATTAAATTATACTATTAATGATGGGAATACAAATAGCTGCTGTCGGTGGTTATACTGACATTGGAAGGAATTGCACGGCAGTAAATATAGATGGAGAGGTGGTACTGCTTGACCTTGGGCTTCACATAGAACATTACATAAATTATACAGAAGATGAGGATATTATTAAAGTTGACTTAGAAGAATTGACAAAAGTAGGGGCTATTCCTGATATTTCTTTAATTTGGGATTGGAATAAGAATGTTAGAGCTATAATACCGTCGCATGCGCATTTAGATCACATCGGCGCAATTCCATTTATTGGAGGTAAATTTAATGCTATGATACTAGGCACACCATTTACCAATGCTGTAATAAAAACAACTATGGAAGATGAGAAAATTATATTTAAAAATAATATAAAGACTATACAGCCGAATTCTTACTATAAATTGTCTGAAAATATTAAGGTTGAATTTATAAATGTGACACATTCCATACCGCAGACAGTTATAGTTGCCTTGCACACTAAATATGGGGTAATACTTTATGCTGTAGATTTTAAATTTGATAGATCGCCAGTATTAGGGAAAAAAACTAACTTAAGGAGGCTAGAGGAATTGGGAAAACAGGGGGTGTTGGCATTAATTTTAGATTCTACTAATGCAACTAATTCTGTAAAAACCCCTTCTGAGAATGTTGCAAAACAGATGCTGAAGGATGTAATTCTTGGTACTACTTCAAAGAATAACGTAATAGTGGTTACAACTTTTTCTTCACATATAGCTAGGTTAAAATCTGTAGTAGAATGTGGCAGAAACTTGAACAGAAAAATAATATTTCTCGGCAGAAGCCTTTATAAATATTCAAAGGCTGCTGAAACTACAGGTATAATAAATTTTTCAAAGAATGTGGAAATACTAAAGTATAATAGGCAGATAAAAAAGAGGCTTAAGAATGTGGAAAACAATAGAAGTAAATTTCTTTTAGTAACTACTGGGCACCAAGGTGAACCAAAGTCTGTTCTCTCTAAGATGCTGGATAGAGAGCTACATTTTAATTTTAAGCCTAATGATCATATAATATTCTCATGCAAAGTAATACCTACTGAAACTAATATTAAGAACAGGGAAATGATGGAAGAAAAGCTAAAGCTGCAGAAAGTTAGGATATTTAAAGATATACATGTAAGTGGCCATGCTGGCAGAGAAGATTTGAGAGACTTGATAAATCTTGTTAAGCCTAAGCATATAATTCCTGCACATGGAACCTCAAATATGATTGATGCCTCTGCTGAACTTGGCATTGAAATGGGCTACACTTTAAATAAAGATCTGCATAAAATGAGAGATGGAGATAGGTTAATCATAAATTAGAAATAACATGAAAAGCATCTTAGTAGAAATCCTAAAGGTAGTGCCAATATGCGATAGGATTTCTACTAAGCATGAAAAGCAAAAATATTAAATAGTGGCTATTAATACAAAGGCTTATAGCTAATTCAGTAACGGGGGTTTAGTAAATGCGATTGACACTAGCAGAGCCAAGATATCTTAAAGAGAGTGTTTCAATAATAGCAGATCTTGTCACAGAAGGTAGATTTAAGATTGGAAATAATTCAATGCAGTTAGTTGCAATGGATCCTGCAAATGTTGCAATGGTTATTTTTAACCTTCTTGCTTCATGCTTTACAGAATATAATGTAGATAAAGACATGGAAATAGCCATTAATCTTAGCAATTTAAAGCAGATACTGAGAAGAGCAAAACCAGAAGATATGCTTTCTTTAGAATTAGGCGATAATAAACTTAAGATAATAATGAAAAGCAATACACTAAGGTCGTTTTCATTGCCGATTATAGATCTAGAGGAAAAAGAACAGAAAATTCCAGAGTTGAAGTTTCCAATAAGCATTAAAACTTCATCTGCAATACTTACCGATGCTATAGAAGATGCTGACATAGTTGCAGAATCTGTAACATTCTTAGTAGAGCCCAAAAGGCTGACTGTACTTGGCGAAGGTGACCTCAGTCAAGTAAAAATTGAAATAAACAGTGACGATGAAACTAACATAGAATTTGATAACTCAGATAAGGTAAAGGCTAAATATTCTATAGAATACTTAAAGAAAATGATAACGGCATCAAAACTAACAGATGAAGTAACAATAAGATTAAATAAAGATTACCCTTTAAAATTAGAGTACACTCTTATAGATAAGCTGCAAATGGCATTTATATTAGCTCCTAGGGTGGAGAATGATTAGATAATAAAATCAATTTTATAAATAGATGCAGTCTTACTCTCTAATTCTCCCAGACTAAATAAAATTTTCACTACTTAATTATAGTTACTAATCGAAAGGTTTAAA
>CAZBGH010000020.1:0-13909 GCA_964491335.1 uncultured Methanosarcinales archaeon
ATTCTAAGAATTTGTTATGCATAACTAATGTTATACTGAGTTATGCAACACAGCAGAGTACGTTAATATACTTTTGGTGGCGCCATTGTGTAATTGCTGGGTACCACCTATCTTTCCTGTAGAGTGTGTTTTTAAGTTTATTGCGTCTCTATGCCGTATTTACAAAATAAGTGTTATTATATTCAATATTGTAAATTATTATATATTATAAAATATATAAGTAATATAATTTATATTATATCATAAGTAAAAGGTTTCTACAGGAAGCGTAGGGGGCACCAATACAAGAGAATATAAATCTTTAAATACCACGGCTTCTTATGGAAACACATGAGTCAGCTAGGATTAAGTACTTTTTTTGAAAATTATGTAAGTAATCAAACAGTTTTCGCATATAAAAAAGTTCTTCAATCAAATTTTATTCCAGATCATGTTATTCATAGGGACGAACAAATAGATCACTTGAGCAAAATATTAGCACCCAGCCTTAGGCTTGAAAAACCATCAAATTTGCTATTATACGGCAAGACTGGTACAGGAAAGACCGTTACTATAAAACACGTTACAGAGCAACTTCTCCAAGTTTCAGAGAAGAAAAATATTCAAATTAAGATACTATATATTAATTGCAAACTTAAGAAAGTAGCAGATACGCAATATAGGCTGATTGCCCAGTTAGCAAGAGACCTTAACAAAGCAGTTCCATCAACAGGATTGCCAACAGATGAAGTCTACAAGATATTCTATTCGGTTATTGATGAAAGAGAGCAGGTTGTAATACTGATATTAGACGAAATAGACCACCTGATAAGAAGGGCAGAAGATGAGATATTGTACAACCTTACAAGGATAAACGAGGAGTTAAAGAAGGCACAGGTTACCATGGTAGGGATATCTAATGATGCAAAGTTTCTTGATAGTTTAGACCCAAGAGTAAGAAGTTCTCTTTCAGAAGAAGGTGTAATTTTCCCACCTTACAACGCACTACAAATTAAGGATATTTTAGAACAAAGAACTAAGCAGGCATTCAGAATAGGAGTTATGGAACCAGGAGTTATAGAAAAATGTTCAGCGTATGCAGCTAGAGATCATGGAGATGCACGTAGGGCAATAGAATTGCTGAGGGTAGCAGGAGAGATTGCAGACAGAAATGGAAACACGGCAGTCAAAGTAGAGCATATAGATGAGGCTGAAGAAAAAATAGAAAGAGATTACATAATTGAAATAGTGTCTACACAACCAAAACAGTACCAATGCGTTATTTATTCTATATTTAGCTTTTTAAGACAGCAGAAAGAATCTATTTTAACAGGAGAGGTTTATGAGGTTTATAAAAAATTATGCAATAAGATAGGACTGCGTCCTTTGACCCAAAGGCGGGTTTCTGACATATTATCCGAGTTGGACATGCTGGGAGTAATAAATGGTAAAATAATATCAAAAGGGAGGTACGGCAGAACTAGAGAAATTCAACTCACAACACCAGATTTGGTTACCAGTAAGATTAAGCAAATATTAGAGGAAGAGTTGGATATAACTTGAACAAACAAGTATAACTCTCCACACCTTAAAAAATGGAAGATACCAAATTAAAAAAAAAAGAGCTTATTATACAACTTCTTAACAGGAACATACTGATTAACCCTGAAATTCTGGAAAGGGCTACTGAAGTGGATATGGGATGGATAAAAGAAATAATAGAAGCAAAAGAAGACAATAGTTTACTGGTTCTTAATGAAGAATTTGAGAAAATAATTAAGAGGGACAAAAGAAAGTTAAACGAATTAAATTGGTTAGATCTAGAAAAAGCCAAGGTTATTGCTGAAAAAAATAAAGGCGACAACATATACAAAAAGTTCATAGTTAACTTAGAAGAAGGCATAGATGAGAAACCTAAGCAAAACGAAAATAATAAAATAAGGATCCTTTTTTCTTACAATCAAAAATCAGAACCAATAAAACAACCAATAAAAATACAGGATTTTGTTGCATATTTTGTTAATAGATTTAGTTCTTTAAAAAAAATACTACAAAATAGATCTGAACTTCAAAACGCCACTTCAATCAATAGAGTGCTAGGTAAAAAAAATAAGGAGTACGCAACTATAATAGGAATGATCAAATCGAAAGAGACTAGTAAAAGCGGAGGCATTAATTTAACACTAGAAGATCTTACAGGGACAATTAAAGTTTTTGTCAATAAAAATAAGAATGATATTTTTGATGTTGCTAAAGATCTGGTTCTAGACCAGGTAATTGGAGTTTTGGGGATTACTGGGAACAATATACTATTTGCTAATAGTATTATTGAGCCAGGTATACCATCAAACAGAGAACTAAAAAAAGCGCCGAATGAGGTATATGCTCTATTTCTTTCAGACTTGCATGTTGGGTCAAAATTATTTTTAAGAGAAAAGTTTGAGAAGTTCTTGAACTGGCTAAACGGGGATAACGAGAGGCATACAGATTTAGTAACTAAAATCAAGTATATATTTATCGCAGGAGATATTGTTGATGGGTGCAGCATTTACCCTGGACAAGATAAAGAACTAGAGATTATAGATATATATGACCAGTATAGGGAGTGCTCAAAATTATTATCAAAAGTCCCAAAAAGTATAAAAATAATCCTCTCCCCAGGTAACCATGACGCTATGAGAATTTCAGAACCTCAACCTGAGTTATATAAAGATTTTGCACACGACCTATGGAAATTAGATAATGTAACGATGGTGTCAAATCCAGCCTTAGTTAATATAGAATCTAGTGATAAATTTTCAGGATTTGATGTGCTAATTTACCATGGTTACTCTTTTGATTACTATATAGCAAATGTGGAATCAATAAGGAGCAATGGCGGATATGATAGACCGGATCTTATAATGAAATTTATTCTACAAAAAAGGCATTTGGCACCTACTCACTCTTCTACATTATATTTCCCCGACAGAGAAAAGGATCCATTAGTAATTGACAAGGTGCCAGATATTTTTGTTACAGGACATTTGCACAAAGTTTCAGCTAATAATTATAAGCATATTACAACTATATGTGGGTCTTGCTGGCAAGATAAGACACCTTTCCAAGAGAAGCTTGGACATAAGCCAGAGCCATGCAGAGTCCCCATTATAAATCTTCAGACACGAGAAATTAAAATTTTGAAATTTATATAATCAGAAAGGAATCTAATATATAAAGGCTCTTGGCACTCAAATTATTTTAGTATGTTAATTTAGTGTATTAAAATGGCAGAAATTAGTAAACAAATGAAGAAATATTTTGAGGAAGTAGATAAAAAAACAAAACTAGCATACGATATTGCCGAAAACGCAAGAAAGAAAGGATATGATCCAGAGGAGCATGTTGATATACCTTTAGCGATTGACATGGCTGAAAGAGTAGAAGGATTAGTTTCAGCAGCATGCCCGCAAATAAAGGGAACAGGTATACCTCAAAGATTGAGAGAGCTAGAAAAAGAGTACGGCGTTCTTGACTGGAGGATATCTCTCATTATTGCCCTTGAAATTGCTAAGGAGAAGTTTTGTAAATTTAGGGATAAAATAGAAGCAATAGAAGTAGGTATACGCGTAGGGTTTGCCTATCATACATTAGGGACAGTTTCTTCCCCCTTAGAAGGGTTTACTAGTTTAAAAGTAAGGAAAAGAAAGGATGGAAGAGAATATCTAGCAATGTTATATTCTGGGCCTATTAGAAGTGCAGGAGGCACAGGAGCTTCAGTGTCGATTCTGATAGCAGATTATGTAAGGAAACAAATGGGATATGACATCTACGATCCTTTAGAAGAAGAAGTAAAAAGAACTATAATTGAGATTTATGATTATCATGAGAGAATTACTAATCTTCAATATCTCCCCAGTGAAAAAGAAATAGAATTCCTAGTAAATCATATTCCTTTACAAATTGATGGAGAGCCTTCAGAAGAGGTAGAGGTCTTGATTCATAAGTTTCTAGAAAGGATAGAAACAAACAGAATAAGGAACGGTCCATGCTTAGTAATAGGAGAGTGTATTGCCCAAAAAGCTGTAAAACTATGGAAACAACTGTCTAAATGGGGCAAAGATTTTGGTCTTGATCATTGGGATTTTCTTGAGAGATTTATAGCCCTCCAAAAGGAGATAAAGTCAAAAGGTAAAATCATACAAGGGGATAAGAAAATAGGGCCAGATTATACTTATATGGCAGATTTGATAGCTGGGAGGCCTATTTTAACTTATCCTATGAGACATGGCGGATTTCGTCTTAGATATGGAAGGACAAGAACATCTGGGTTTTCGTCATACTCAATTCACCCATCAACGATGCACGTTTTAGATAAATATATTGCAATTGGCACACAGCTAAAACTGGAAAGACCTGGCAAAGCCACTACTTTAACGTCTTGCGATTATATTGAGGGCCCTATAGTATTGTTGAATAACGGGGAAGTAATTAAGATTAAAGATGAGAAAGAAGCTAAAATAGTTACTAAAGATATTAAAGAGATTTTATATTTAGGAGATATATTGATAAATTATGGAGATTTTGTTAATAGAGGACACCCACTCGTACAACCAGGTTATTGTGAAGAATGGTGGGGACTAGAACTTCAAGAATTAATCGATAATAATTTTAAAGGGAATTATTCAGAATGTTCAGCATCCCTTGGCATTGATGCAAATAAGTTAATAGGATTTGTCAAAGAACCATTTAAAATAATCCCAAGCTTTAAGGAATCTTTAGTTATATCACAAAAATTAGGAGTAGCTTTACATCCCGAGTATACATTTTATTGGTCAGCGATAACTCCACAGGATTTTTTCTTTCTCCAAGAATGGTTTAAAGAGGCAGCAAAAGTAATTGAAGAGATAAATAACGAATTAGTCCTTAAAAAAATAGTTTTACCATCTAATCAAGAAAAAAAGAGGTTACTGGAATTACTTGGAATTCCACATCTTTTTGTTCAAAATGAGTTTGTTGTTATAGAAAACGAAACTGCAGAAATTTCTTCGTTCTTTTTTTCCAATAGCAAAACTAATACTAACATAACCGATAATAGCATATTTTATCTATTAGAGTATTGTACTAATATTAAGGTGATGGACAAAGCAGGAATATTCATAGGGGCGAGAATGGGGAGGCCAGAGAAAGCTAAGCTAAGGAAATTAAAAGGGTCACCATCTGTTTTGTTTCCGGTAGGTGAAGAGGGAGGCAAACTTAGAAGTTTCCAAGAAGCCTTAAAGTTAGGCTATGTAAAATCTGATTTTCCTAACTTCTATTGTGATAAATGCTTAATAGACAATGTATCAAAAATATGTTATAAATGTAATCAGAGGAGCTCATTAAGATACTTTTGTAAAATCTGCGGGTATGTTAATAAAGAGAACTGTAATCATGAGAAAGCAAATATTTTTTCATACAGACAAATAGATGTTAAACTGATTTATGATTCTGCAGAAAGTAGAGTTAAAAATAAAATCGTGCCAGAAAACTTGAGAGGAGTTAAAGGTACATCTAATAAGAACCATTTGACTGAAAACCTTGTTAAAGGAATTTTGAGAGCTAAATATGATCTCTGCGTTAACAAAGATGGTACCATAAGATATGATATGACACAGCTTGGCATAACTCATTTTAAGCCAAAAGAAATAGGCATATCTGTTGATAAGGCAAAAGATCTAGGCTATGTTAAAGACATCCATAATATGGATCTTATTTCAGAGGAGCAGATAGTTGAAATAAAACCACAAGACGTCATACTTCCTTCTGGCTATGAATCAACTAATGAAGGAGCTGGCAAAGTGCTAACGAGAATATCCAAATTTATCGATGATTTACTAGAAAATCTTTATAATTTAAAGAAATTTTACAACATTAAAAAGGAAGAGGATTTGATTGGTCATTTGGTTCTAGGTATAGCACCGCATACTTCAGCAGCAATAATTGGAAGGATAATAGGGTTTAGCAAAACGCAAGGATTCTATGCACACCCAATGTTTCACGCAGCTATGAGAAGAGATCTTGATGGGGATGAGAGTTCAATTATACTACTAATGGACGCCTTGCTTAATTTCTCCAGACAATTCTTACCAGATCATAGAGGAGCAGTACAGGATGCATGCCTTGTTATGACTTCTAGGCTTAACCCAGCAGAAGTAGACGATATGGTATTTGATTTGGATGTTGTATGGGGATATCCTCTTGAGTTTTATGATTCTTTTTTAAAAGGCAAAAAGAATTTTAGCATAGAAAAATTGGGAGATAGAATAAATACTTATCGACAATACGAAGAAATGGGGTACACCCACGAGACTACAAGCATAAACGCAGGGGTTCTATGCTCTGCATATAAGACCATACCCACAATGGAAGATAAACTTAAAGGCCAGATGGAGCTGGCAAGAAAGATAAGGGCAGTTGATGAATCTGATGTGGCAAGATTAGTTATAGAGAAACACTTTTTAAAGGATATAAAAGGAAATCTCAGGAAATTTTCAATGCAGGAATTTAGATGTTCAAAATGCAATGAAAAATTTAGAAGGCCAAGTTTGCATGGTAGATGTGATAAATGTAAAGGTAACCTTATCTTCACTGTTTCAGAAGGCTCAGTTACTAAATATCTTGAGCCATCTATTAGTCTAGCAAATAAATACGATGCCCCTTTGTATTTAAAGAGAAGCATGGAAGTTACAAAGAGAAGAATTGAAGGGGTATTTGGTAGAATGGATGATAAACAAGCAATTTTAAAAGCATGGTTTTAAGTCATTTTTACTTGTAAAGTAAAGTTCTTGAGGTGTATACTATTTTCTTTAACTTAATTGCAGGTATCAGCTCACCTGAAGGTGAGCTGGGTGCTAATAGTCCGCCATCCATCGCAGTAACATTAAAGTGGCTGACAAGTATAAGTCACTCACGTTCCTATATCCCATGGGGATATCCAAAATACACGATGAACGTCAAAAAATCCAGAATAATTGCTCACTATTTTAATATTGAATAAGGTATATGGAAAGTTGGTACACTATTATATTGCTTTTTTAATATGGTGTTTGGATCCACAAGCTAGACACTTTAAAAACACCACGTTGCCTTCTCTTACAATTCTGGTGTCAGGCTTACCACAATCATTACAAATTACGTAATTGCCGGCATACTCCTTGATCTTTTCGTTTATTCTTGAGGCACTTATTTTTGTACCTATTATTAGTAAATTGTTTGTAATCTCTCCAGGAGTTGCAAGTTCTTTTAAAATAAATTTTAGGAGATGCGAAATATCCCTATTCAACGCAGCAGATATCTGGTTGAAATTACTTATGATAGTTTTATTACCCTGGATGTGCCCTATTACTTTAGGTATTTCAAACCTATCCTTTGCCAAAACTCTCACAGGCAGCTGACTTTTTGCCAAATCTAGTAATTCTTGGTAATCCATGGCAAAGGAGAATAAATTACTATATTTAAACCTAATGAATAAACTTAGGGCACCAGTATTCTTCACCTAAATCAATAATTTTAGGCTCAGTAGAAATCCTAAAGGTAGTGCCAATATCGCGGAGGCTCTGCTAATTCAGCATTAAGCTGACAAGGGGGAAGTCCCTTATGGGAACGTCAGCCTTCGCATTATGCATATAAGCCGAGTCTGGCACTACCCGAGCGAATGCGAGAGGATTTCTACTGAGCCTAATTTTAACAAAGTATAAATATAAATTGAGATAGAATGTTGGATAATGGTAATTGAATCAATAATTGGTCCAGTTAAAGCAGAGAAAAGACCTTGGGTGCTTTTTATAATAGGGTTCTTCTACAGCTCTGTAGCTTTATTGCTTTCTTTATGGGTCTTTGAGAGGTACGCAAGCCTTGTAACAGTATTTCTAACAGCATTGGCAACCGCTCCTTTGTTTTATTTTACAATTCGGTATGAAGAAAAGAAAGATGTTAATATGGAAGGCGAAATAAGTCTGCTAGAGGAACATGGGAAAGCTATTACATTTCTTATGTTTCTTTTTATAGGAATAAGCCTATCAATTGCTTTTTGGTATATTATAATGCCAGAGGAGTATAACCAAAGTTTATTCGGGATACAACAGCAGACTATCTCTGACATAAATTCCCAAATTGTAGCCAAAACAACTACAAATGCAGTTTCACATTTTGGCATTACTATGAAAATCCTTTCTAATAATGTTAAAGTTCTTATTTTTACCCTGATATTTGCACTAATCTATGGGATAGGAGCTATTTTTATCCTAACTTGGAATGCTTCAGTTATAGGAGTAGCGATAGGCAATCTTATTAAAGGACAAGTGGCCCAAATTGCATCTAGTATTGGTCTGGTTTCAGTTTCAGCTTATATGCATACTACTTCTTTTGCCATAATGAGATATTTTACTCACGGCTTGTTAGAGATAGCAGCATATTTCATTGCAGGCTTAGCTGGAGGAATTATATCAACTGCTATAATTAGAAAAGACATCTACTCAAAAAATTTTGAGAAAATATTAGTGGACGCTTTAGACCTGCTAGTGATAGCCTTCGCCATTCTTGTATTTGCAGCTTTTGTAGAGGTTTATATTACACCAAGATTGTTTTAATTAAAAGCGAGTAGCTTTTATCTACAAATATCACAAAATCTTACTTTTTATTACTCATTATAATACCTTCAACTTTCCAGGCCTTATCTCAAATATCTCTCCATTTTCTAGTAGCCTAGAAATCACGTTCTCACTATTTTTTCCAAGCTTTTCAATCAAAAAGGAAAAATCTACACCATCACCTTTATCCAGTTTCTTAATCGTTTCACAAACATCATCACCAAGTCCTAAGTTGGAATATCTAGTAGAATTTTCCTCTTCAAAATTATGCTCGTTGTAACTCACAGCTTTATTCGAGTCTCTACTAAGTTCCAGATTCCTCAATTTCAGCCAGCTATAGCTATCTAATTTTTTAATAATCTCTGGGATTAAATACTTCTCCCCACTAATTTCTCTAGGTTTTCCAATAATCATAAGAATATTACCATTGCCTAAATCTTCTGGAATTTGATCAAAATATCTAAGTGCTATCCTTCCAGTTCCATCTTCTAAAAGCCATGTATTATCTGTTAATTTTTCTACAACTACAGCCACTAAATTTATTCTATAAACTTTCAACCCTTCTTTTGTAAGGAGAAAACTAGGATTCTGTTCAGGTCTAATATAAGGACTCTCAGTAATTTCTTTAACAGACAACTTATAAGCTGTTGCCCTTTTAAATCCTAAACCTTCTTCCGCCATTTCAACTTATTTTCTGTAGGTAACCTCTTTTTGGCTCAAATACATCTCCAGACCTCTTCAGTTTATCTATTACTTCCTCAGTCTTAGACTCTTCTATGCCTTTATCCTTAGCAGCGTCAAATATGTCTTGGATAGGAATCTGCTTGCCAACTCTCTCTTCTAGTTCACCCATAATCTCTTTAATAATCATTATATTACTTCTTTGGGAAGCAGCGACACCAGTAGCAATCCTATCTATGTCTATCTTTCCAGTCTCTTTATCAAAACCTACTTGCATCAGGCAGTATTCTAATAACTCTATTGCCTTTTTTGAATCTTTTCTTGTAACCCTGTCAGAAAGCCTTATCCTTGCAGAAGCTTCAGAAAGCCTTACTAACGCATCTAGTTGTCTTGCAGATATTGGTATTGTTCTAATACCCTCTTCACCGCCACTTAGGCGCATCTTTAGATAATAAGATTTAATTTCTTCAATAGCACCTTCTGTTAACTTTGGATTAAAATTCTGTTTTGCATATGCCATATACTTCTTTAAAAGTTTAGTTGGGATCTCTTGCTCAATTTTCTCAGGGGAGTGATGTAAATTCAGTATATGTGAAGCCATCATATTATCAGAGTCTTTGTTTGGTAAATCTTTAATTGGGAAAATTAAATCAAACCTATTAATGAGAGCAGGCGGAAGGTCAATTTGATCAGCTATAATCCCGTATTGGTCAAACCTTCCTAATTTAGGATTGGCAGCTGCCAAAACAGTTGTCCTTGCTATTAATGTTGCTTGGATATTAGCTTTACTAATACTAACGGTTTGGTTCTCGAGCGCCTCATGCATAGCACTTGTATCTTCTTTACTCATCTTATCTAATTCATCAATGCAGTTGTGCATGATAATATCATTGGCTATAAAGTTGTTCGTTCCCTCCATTGTGAAGTCGTAAACGTAACCTTCTTCCACTTCATCGATTGACACAATCTTATCCCATAGTATGTCGTCGTTTATTTTCTGGCTTAATTCATGGTCTCCTATAAGTTTGTTTAATTTACTTAATCTACTCTTAGAAGGAGAGACAGGGTTTTTTGAATAATTCCATATATACCTGAATGTATTTTTTCCTAATTGTCCTTTATTGTTGTATAAGAGATTTTTGAAAAATCCTTGATGGTTGGGTAGCACATCTATTCTGCTTTTCACCTCCTTGCGGGTGTCAGACACAGGATTTATCTTCTTAGGATGAAAGCACTGTATAGTTTTGAAAAATCTATCAACCTCGGTAGAGCCTCTCACGGTGCAGTGCCAACTGTTTGTTGACATCTCTATTGTTGAGATGATTCCCATCCTCATCAGAATCTGCTGAAACAGCCTTGCATTGGCTTTTATCCCTGTTGTTATGGTGGCTTCTACTGGATTTCTCCTTACGCTTCCATCTCCATCAAAAACTCCAGCCATGAATGAACAAAGGGTCTTCTTTGAGTAAGATAGAATTTTTCCATCTAGTGGATTTTCTTTTGATTTGTTTCCTGAAGGAATGCCGAAATTAATTATTCTGATTGCAAAGGCTTTTTCAGAATTATAAATCCTGCAGATATCTTTCTTGGTCTCTACGGTGGCACCTCTGATTATGCTCTGCCTGCCCTTTTTTTGAACGTAAATGTTATATTTGATTCCCAGTTTATTCATTATACTTGTTGTTTTTTCTATAAGAGCATGTTCGCTATTGTATATGCTTGTCTGGGCTTGTCTCACATCAATTTTGATGTGACCGTCAGTCGCTATCAGCCCGCATAAATATGCGAAGTCAGCATCGTATTCATCAATTCTGTCCACTTGGTATTGTCTTGGAACCGCAATGTAATGTCCTTTGCCAAGCTTTTCCAATGGAATCCAGATCAATTTAGAATTTTGAACAGCTAATACCTCATTATCTTCAGTGAGTTTTAGTTCCCTCCCTGTTCTGGTTTTTAACAGATAAACTTTCTTGTCGTTCTTTATTCTGATTGCTCTTTTTATGCTAAATGGCTCGATTTTTTTGCTGCTTAGATCGAGACTTAGTATCTTAAATTTTGGATGAATCAAATCATCTTTTGTATCCTTAAACAGTTCTTTAAATGTCATTTTTGTATAATCTTCTTTGATAAATTCGGCATCTTCTGTAGTACAACATAATCCGTTTGAAGCCAATACCATAGCACCAGCTTCCAGACTCCATCCTCGTAGGAATTCGTCCTTCACAACAGAGGCAGTTAAACCAGCAGCAGAAATTCCTTTTCCACTTATATATCTGCTTTTAGGGGCCACAATGTTAACCCTTTTCAATAGCATAGATTTTCCTGCCCCAGGATCTCCAACAAGAAGTACATGAATATCCCCTCTCTTAGCACTCCCGTCTTTGCTAACCTTATGTACCCCACCCATCATCTGTAACACAAGGGCCTCTTTTATTTTTTCATACCCAAAAACAGATGGGGCTATACTGGCAGAAAGTTTATTTAATATTCTTTGGTCTGTCCCCAATTCCTTAATGATATCTTCTTCCTCTTTTGTAATAATTAGGTCATAAAAAGTCTCGTCAATAGGCTCACAGTTATTTGCCTCCATTTGCAGATCAAACCTAACAGACTTTGTGCCAGAGTTATTAAGAGTAATAGGCACCTCCTTTATCAAACCGTTGATCCTAATTTTATTTCCAGGCGCACTTCGTTTTTCGCTTATAGGACTGACCAAGTCGTCTTTTAGGAATATGCTGATACGCTTTGGCTGTTCTCCTCCTTCCAAGTTCTCATGAACCTCTTCCAGTACAATCTTTTGTGCATCCACAAGCTCTTTGCCAAGAAGCACAAATTTACCCTTTCTGCCACAGCTACATTTTGAAGGCTCCCTGAAAGTACTTTCTATTTGAAGCATAGGTATTATGTTTCCGCATGCAGGACATTCAAATCGTGCAGAAACTACTTGAGGCCTTACATCAGATTTTTGTCTTACAATACCCTCTATAACCAAAAATTTTCCAATATGCTCGCTTCTTATATTGCTAATCATGATCCTTTGGCTTAAAGGCAAATTAAAGAAACGAAGCTTAAATTTTGATAAGTTTTTTAAATCAAATTCTCGTAAAGAAAGCTCTGCATCCTTTATTGCCTCTTCAGGATTTTCAAGAAGGTCCTCTGCAAGCTCTGGGTCAAAATTTAAAAGTTTTGTGAAATCCACAAGTAAGAAACTTTCTCCTTTCCTAGCTTTTTCCAGTATCTCCTCAAGATAATTCCCTTCAAAAAATTGATAAAAATGCCTTGAATATTGAATCTCTTCCAAATTAACCACCGCAATAAACCCCTTCTAAAAATGTCTTGCATGCATATTAATACATATAAAAATCTCACGCAGGCATGTCCAGTGACCAGTGCTATGCTCCAACCTTTTTGAGATTAACTATTAGCTTGTCCAGTGCCATATTTACCTCTTTCTCACTCTTAGTTCCAGTGCAAACGACTTTACCATTACTAAATAGAAGAAATGTGGCCTTTGCCTCGTCAAGTTTGTAAACTAATCCTGGGAATTGTTCAGGCTCATACTCAGTATTATCAAGCTTCATTGCTAATGTGTTAAGGTTTAAATCCATTCCAACGCTTCCAGAGGCAACAATATTCTGGATCTTAACCTCAGGCTTAACAGTAATTTTAACTTTAATCTTTTCAAGGCTCTTTATTATTTTGTTTATAGATTCATGAACCTTGTCCATTGACCTTGCTCCAGTACAAACCACCTTGCCACTACTAAAAATTAAAGCAGAGGTTTTTGGGTCCTTTATTCTTATAACTAACCCAGGAAACTGCTCTGGATTGTATTCAGTGTTGGAAAGAGTAGCTGCCATCTTTTCTAATGGAATATCGTGCTCTAAAGAAGTAGATACTACTATATTAACCACTTTTATCTCTTTCTGAGATTTTTGTTGCTTTTTAACCATTTAATCGCCCCCAAACAACTTTTAATTTATATAGGTTTATAAATGATGACATTTATAAATACTTTTATTGTTAAATACCTATATTAAGATTCATATGCCCCCTTCTCTTCTTATGTACTAAGGCTTATAAATATACTTTAAAACATTAATAGACAATATAACATATGCAAGACTATTCTTTTCATTTCCAGATTATCAAAATTTCCATCATATTAAGAATTCTAGGGATTATTATAAAAGTTGACAGCCTTAACTTAAGCTATTTTAATTTAAATAAGATACTTTGCATACGAGTCACTTTGTGTATAATAATACTAATGATAATATAACTTGCAAACGTTTCTCATAGTGTCTACCATGTTCGCCTATCCATAAAAATAGAAGTAATAATATATTTTGCAAACGAGCCTCGAACTGCGAGGCTTTGCCAGAAGTCCGCCTATTGGTGATGTAACATTAATGAGGCGGACATGGAGACAAGGTAACCAAAAGTTTCAAAGAAAAATAATTAATAAAATATAGTAAAAACACCAATTTATTCTGTTGGTTGACTATAGTTTGCATATTAGAATACAGCAAAAAATATTTACTAAAATAATATTCTATTTATTCTGTATTTAAAAACCAAAACATTTTAATAGAAAGTACTCAAAAGTAGATATAAAAAAGAGGGAGTATGAAATCTAT
>CAZBGH010000021.1:0-13674 GCA_964491335.1 uncultured Methanosarcinales archaeon
CCTCTTTTGCAATGCAAGAGAGGGTGTTTTACTTAAGACTTTCTACAGAGCCTTACGCAATAGATAAGAATAGCATATATCTAAAATTCGCTATAACTATAATAATCCAATCCAAAATTCACGTCTTGTCTTTTCTTTAATGTATCAAATATGTCATCAATACAGCTTTTGTCCCATTTCCTACCCCATTTATCTATGTAGAATATTTCTTTTCCTTCTTTAACAAATTTAGATTCTTTTTTCATATTTTTTAATATACTATTCTTATTTAAATAATTATTTGACAAGAATATTATTATAGGAATAAAATATTTATACACAAAAAGTAGAAACTTTAATATTGCAGTGATATATTTTATGTTATATGAACCAAAAAGCTTTGTACAAGTTCTCCCCTAGTTCTCTTAATTTGCTGGAGGAATGTCCAAGATGCTTCTGGATGCAGATTGTTAAAAAGGTATCGAGGCCAGATGGACCTTTTCCTTCTCTGCCTGCTGGTATAGATAGGCTCTTAAAAGTACATTTTGATAGGTTTCGGGATAATAATGAGCTGCCTCCAGAGCTGAAAAAGCACAATATAGATGCAGAACTGTTTCATGACAAGGAGTTATTGAGTGTATGGAGAAATAATCTGAAAGGCATAGAATATCTGAATAAAAGGCACAATATTCTTTTAAGGGGTGCAGTTGATAATATCTTGCAGAAAAACGGAAAGCTAATAGTGCTTGACTATAAGACAAGAGGCTTTGCATTAAAGAAAGATACAGCGCATCACTACCAGAATCAATTGGATATCTATAACTTCCTTTTAAGGAAGAATGGCTATAAAACAGAAAATTATGCTTACTTGTTATTCTTTATACCTGAAAACATACTGGAAACTGGTGAATTCATATTTCAAACAGAACTGGTTAAGATGAAAATCAATGTCAATCATGCAAAAAAGCTGTTCTATAAAGCTATAAAGATTGTTAAGGGTGAGATGCCTGATAGTAAAGATAGTTGCTCATTCTGTAAATGGAGAGGTCTGCACTAGGAATAAAAGCTGTGATAGGTACTTGGCTAATCTAAGGTTTTTACGAATTCTTTCAATAACATTGAAATAATTGAGAATAGTGTAAATAGATTGTTATAAAAATTATGTATTATAATGCAAACATTTATAAATTTTTGTGTATTATAATTTTATAAGGTAATAAAATGATTAAAGATATATTAATATTGCAAAAACAGGAATTGGAGAATAAAACCAAAGAGAAGTATATAGAGAGAAAATCCAATTTTGGAAGATTAGATAGCAGTATGATAAAGGTTATTATAGGTCCGAGAAGAGCAGGAAAATCTTTTTTTGCAGTTCATTTCTTGAATATACACGGAAATTTTGGTTATGTTAACTTTGATGATGAGAGGCTAGTAGAAACAAGGGATTATGACGAAATTGTAATAGCAATGAACTCAGTTTACAATAATCCAAAGACTATACTATTTGACGAAATTCAGAGCCTTCCAAGATGGGAGCTATTCGCAAATAGATTGCAAAGGCAGGGATATAAGCTGATTATTACTGGAAGCAATTCAAAACTTCTGAGCAAAGAGCTTGCTACACATCTAACTGGGAGACATTTTTTGATTAATATCTTTCCATTCTCATTAAGCGAGTATCTGAACCTATTTAAGGATGA
Source organism: uncultured Methanosarcinales archaeon (assembly GCA_964491335.1). Taxonomy (GTDB): domain Archaea; phylum Nanobdellota; class Nanobdellia; order Woesearchaeales; family JACPIF01; genus JACPIF01. The sequence continues at coordinate 1,683 of CAZBGH010000021.1, forward strand.
ATTGGGAAGGGAACTTACAATCTTCGAAATAAAGGAAGAACTCTCCAAGTATATTATTTATGGGGGCTATCCTGAACCTTTAATAAAAAAGATGGAATATAGAGACTATTTGTCTACGCTGTTCAATTCGATAATTTATAAGGATATTGTAAAAAGGTATAAAATAAGGTTTGTTAGAGAGATCGAGGATCTGGCATTTTACCTTTTGTCAAATATTGCAAGCGAATATTCCTTTAATGCACTGTCCAAGGTCACAAGGCTAAAAAGCGTTCATACTATACAAAAATATGTTGACTATCTGGAAGAGGCCTTTATTTTTTTTAGCGTAAGCAGGTTTTCCTACAAGGTGAAAGAGCAGGTATATTCAAATAAGAAAATATATTGTCTTGATAATGGCTTTATTTATGCGAAAGCGTTTCAAACAACACCAAATCAAGGCAAACTCTACGAAAATGTAGTTGCTGTTGAATTGAAGAAGAAAGAAATGAACAAAGAGCTTAATGTTTATTACTGGAAGAATGTTCAGCAGGAAGAGGTTGATTTTGTTGTTAAACAGGGGGCAAGGGTAATTCAGCTTATTCAGGTTTGCAGCAATCTTAATGCAAAAACCAAAGAAAGAGAAGTAAGGGCTTTGATAAAGGCTTCCAAAGAGCTTAAATGCAAGAATTTACTCCTTATAACAGAAGACTACGAAGCTGAAGAATCCAAGACTTGGTTCGGGATGAAAGGAAAGATTAATTTTATTCCATTATATAAATGGCTGTTGAAACAATAGGCTTGAAATAACTCCAAGAGCTCAAGGCAAGAACCTCCAGAAAATCCAAGAAACAGCCAAAGATGAGAAATTATTAAAGAGTACTGTCTTTAGGAAAGGTGTTAAAGTTATTAAGAGAGATGCCTGACAGCAGTGATAAGTGTGGATTGTGTGGGTGGAAGAAAACTGAAGGAGTTGGTTAGGGTAGAGATGGAGGTTTCTGTGAAGTAAAAAAGAAAGATTTAAATATGTGCACATATACTATACTTTGTATACAAGGTGAACTATGCCACTAATATCAACGAGAGTTCCAGATGACATGGACGAGGAGCTTGAATGGTATGCAAAAAAGGAAAAGATAGGCAAAACTATAGCATTGCGAAGAGTACTGGACAAGGGTCTGAAGGAGGTACGGCTTGAATATGCATTACTACAATATCAAAAGGGAAAGATTACCTTACTAAAGGCTGCTGAAAAAGCAGGCACATCCTTGTGGGAAATTCTTGAGACCGTAAAAGAAAAGAAAATTCCAATGCACTATACTAAGGAAGATGCTGAGAAAGACATAAAGGCTGCGTTTAGGGGGTAAACGATGCAGACTGCGATTTCTGACGCGACTCCCTTGATACATCTTTCTAAGATAGGCAGGATTTCTGACTTAAAATATATCTTTGATAAAATCATTATCCCGAAAGAGATATATAATGAAGTTGTAGTCAGTGGCAAGGAACATAACAAAAAGGAAGTTGTTTTTATAGAGAAGCTTATTGAAGAGAATTTTATAATTGTAAAGGAAGCTTCATCAAGCGTTGTCATGCCGGATCTTCATGAAGGAGAGCTAAAGGCGATGGCACTCTGCAAGTCATTGAAGATTAAGACTTTGCTTATAGATGAAAAGGAAGGGTATGATACCGCACTAATCCTTGGTCTGCAGCCATTAAGATCAACTTCTCTGCTGCTGAGGTTATTGCATAAAAAGCGCATCACCTTTAATGAGTATAAGGAGTCCTTGCTCAACCTGTCCGAAAGCGGGTATTTCCTCAGTGCGGAAACATATGAGAAACTGCTAGAGGCAGGGAAGAAAGCTAAGTAGTATCCTGATTGCCATGTTATAGAATTCTGGCAGTTGAGATTAAGGAAACCCGAGAGTTCATATTTAAGTCCGAATTGGTCAAGATGAAGATTAATCTTGCTCCATAATTCTGCTATACTCTAATTCTCTGCCTTTTTATCTCTTTTTCAGAAGCAACTTGTGTAAGTTTATCATACAAATTAACTAGGTCCCTGACAGATTCATTATTCAAATTTAATTTATATAACTGTATGTTGCCTAGTTTTCTTGTTGCTATAATTATCTTGTCTTTTAGCATATCATCGAGCATTCTATAAAAGGTAGCTCTTCCTATGCCTGCCTGCGCAGCTATGTCTGAAATAGAGTAATCCAGTTCTCTTCCAGTGATGAGCATATCTAATACCCTTATCTTTGGTGTGTCTCCTAAAAAGGTTATGAATAAGGTTTTTTCTTCCATGATGGCACTAATAAATAATGCTTATATTTAAATGTTTTGTTTTGAAACAGTCTTGTATCATTATGATACACTATATTAATAAATCTGCTTTGGAACTCAGCTACTATGGATAAAAGGGATTTCCAAAAATTTTTCATAAGAAAACTGAAGAACTTTTCCCCTCCAAAATGGGGAGAATCGCATACCGAAGAAAGGAACTTATTCAAGGGTATGCCCAAACACTTGATAGGAAGAAAAGAGACCATGAAGGCACTGGACGAATTGTATAAAATGGGCTTTATTAACAAATATAAAAAGACACATGAAATTCATGTCTCGCTTAATATAGGCAAGAAGAAAAATATAGAAGAGTTTTTAGAGAGCTAAAGACAGGAAGAAGATCCCGTTCATGGACGAGCCTTTGACTATACCTGAACTTGCGGTTGGTTAATAGAACAGAAGGCATGTTGTGGAGAAGCTGGAGGGGTTGGTTATGGGTTGAGAAGGGTGTGGCCCGTACCTGATCAATAAAGATATTAAAAAACAAGAAAATGTGTAAAAATTTAAACTGGTTTATTTGATTTAATTTTATTATGAGGTCTACATAAAACTTGTCCATTCCATGTGTCTGTAAGTCCGCCTAGCGAATGCGCCAAGATGTGATCTGATTCATATTGTTTCCATGATACGCGCGAATTCTCTTCAGAGTTACCTTCCGTCAAACATAATTGACAAAGCCCTTTTTGATCCCTATATATCTTGATACGTTGGGCTTCATTAAAAATTCTTTGGTTGTCTTTGCGCTTGGCATCAGGGTAAAAAGAGAAGAATTCTTGGCGACAAATTTTATCCCTGGATTCAATGGAAAGACTATCTTGCTGACGTTTGTCACGGAATACTAGGATAGACTCATCAGATTCATCATCTTTTTTCCATCTCTGATAGAACTCTTCTAAAAATTTCTGGAAATGACTCTTTATTTCTTCATCTAAAACATAGTATTTCCTTATATGCCTAAGAAGCAAGTACATGGAAATTATGAAATATTCTGTAGATAATTCCTTAATACCACTTTCTTCATCGAGAGTTATATCTTTTTTAAAAATTTCGTAAAATACATCCAAATTCTTTATTAGTTCTTGTGAGGCATGTTTATCAGATGGTATATCAAAATCAAATTTACCTATTCCGTCTTCTCGCTCGCATCTTGAAATCAACACCTCAACTTCTTTTTGGCCGCAATCTGTCACTCCTCCTTCCATTTCAATAAGGAGAAATCTGGCTAGTAAAGCTAGATGTTCCATACGCTCGTTGCTTCTTTCGAGGAGTCTAAAGAAATTGTGACGATCGGGATTATTATCTAAAGGTTGATAATTAACAAAGTCAAAACTTATCTCATCAGCATATTTAGTTATAAAATTACGAGAAATACTAGCCAATCTTGCATGAATTTTTTCCATAAAATTTAGTTCTTCGCCTTCTTGCAGTCGTCTAAAAATTACTGTGGCTATGGTTTGGTGTTTGCGATCTTTTGGATTATCAATTCCTTTTATTACATCAACATCATAGTAAAGATCATTAAGATAATTTTTTATTTCTTTCGGAAGTTCGCTATATTTTAATCCTGTAATTCTAAAACTCTGTGAGAAATTGCTCAATGAATCTGGAAGTCTTATTTCATCATTAAAAAATTCTTGTACAGTAAGGATTCGTTGCTGTCCATCAACAACTTCACTTATATAGTTTTCCTCGTTTATTTTAACATCCCTTAATACGATTCTTGGTATATAGTAATTACGAAATAAACTATCAAGTAATGCTTGTTTCTTTGATTGACTCCATACAGATTTGCGTTGATATGGAGGTCTTGTTGTATATCTTTCTTTCTTTTCATGAAAAGTTTTGATGTGAATTTTATCTGGTACTACAATGTAAGTCTTGTCCGGTCTAAACATTTGACTCACCTCATAACTTTTTCAATTTTACTCATCTGGCATTTCACAACACCACAATCCCTAGATAATCATTCATATGGTCTCTTAAATTCTCTCTTTTCAAACCTTTGAATTTTTTATATTCGCTTGGAGTCATGCCGAATGTGGCTTTTGATATGCTAAAAAATTGCAAGGCAATTTTTGGCACACCAAAAATCCAAAGGATTTTTTAGTGTTTCAGAAGTCAGGATGGAATATTCCTTTTCTGTCTTAACGCCCCGCTTGCTCCATTCACCTGTTAATTCATCTCTTATGGCAATACCCCTAACCCTTTTCTCAATCCAGTCATCAGAATAGCCTTTAGCTTTGTAGATATCTCTCATACGCTTTTGAGCCAATTCGGGATTTTCTATTTCCTGAACCCTCTCGTATCCAACTTGGGCTAGCCATTGCTTGAAAGGCTCGGCTTTCGGAGAAGGAATTGATTGTATGACTCTGAATATTGATTTTACATTTGCGCAATCAGTTTCCCTTAATTTTCCATCTTCTGCAGGTAATTTCAAACGGTGACAATTTGTCACCACTTCACTCCCTTCATCCCTTAACCTTTGACTTAATTTATTCCAGTATTTCCTTGCCGTTTGAAAGTCTTCCAGCTCTGTTAGAACAGCTATAATATCGATTACGGAAAACCACCATTCATTATTGTGCCAAGTTCTTCTGATTTGTTTTCCTTGAAACACCACTAATGCTTTGTCCTGCTCCATCACAACCTCGCAATCTTCCCCGCATCAGTCAACTTTATGCCCTGTTCTGTTGTTACCAAGTCTTTGTCTTTGAGTTCATCTAGTGAGCGGTAGAGCATCGCTGTAGATAAATCAACTTTCTTTGCAAGTTCCGTAGGGTTTTCATATGTATCGTTGCCAATCGCTTCTAAAACTTTCTTTTCACTTTCAGTCAGCTTAAAACTTAATCTAGGCAGATAAATAACAGCATTTCTATCCTCTTCTGGATTATAAGCTATTTTCTTAACTCTATCATGCCTTGCATATGCAGCAAACAATAATCCTATAGCTTTAGTTTTCCTTCCAGAAGTTATGTTGATATAAATCAAATCATCTTTTGGCTGCAAATCTATAATTTCAACGCATTTAGAAGCTACCTTTACAATATCATAGACATCTGTTTTTACAACCTTGACTTCAATTACCTTCCCTAGCGATTCTTGTATAATATCCAAGCTTTTTTCCTGCTCCTTGCTAGGCTCCTTATCAACTAACAATATCAGCCTTTCTGGTCCTAGCCTTGTAGTTGCAAGAATTACAGGCTCTGGACCGTATAAAGTAGCAATTAAAACCTTTTTCCCCATGACACCACCCTCTTCTGTAAGGATAGAGGGCTCTTTTATATAATTTTCCATGATAGTGAGAAATAACACAAGCTTTATATTACTTTCTATTTTTTAATAGAAATTCTACTATTCATTAGAAAGATTTAAATATAAGTTAATTTTCTTATAAGTGGATACAAAAATGAAGGGCTACAACTCATTAAGGCAATTTGTCTATGACTATAAGCTATTTCTTGTAGCAAAAAAGATTGACCCAGGAAAAGAGGGAGAAACAATAACATTTTACCTTAAGAAAAGAATTGATGAAAGGCTCTCTTTGTCTTCAAAACAATTTAAGGCAATGCTCAAGAAAAGAGGATACTCAGTGACAGATTTAAAGGTTATAGCAATACATGACTGCGTGTATAGCATATCGAGCTTAGAGTCTTTTATAAGAGAATATTTTGGATTGAACTATATAACCCCCGCACATTATAAAAGGATTTTATCAAGCAATGCATTCAAAACAGGACGATTAAAAAGGCTGTATGAGTTTATACCTTTGCGAATTGAGACAAAAATAGAGTTTGTAAGGTTTATCAGAGCAAGGCGAAGCATTCCAAAAGCTGAGCTTTCAGCAATAATGAATCAGACATGTAATAAAAATTGGAGAGACTGGCTTAATGAGCTTATCGATAATGGCAAACTCCAAGAAGAAGCAGGCAGATGGTCAATATGAGCTATACTTCATATTTGCAGGTTGTGAAAGACATAAATTACGCAAACCAGTTTAATTCTAATGATACAAATAGATATCATGGGCGTTTCTATGAACCAGTGGAGTATATTGATTATAGGACTGTTGAGAAACTAAAGAAAGAATGGATAGAACACGTTAAAGAGAAATATGAAGATTCCAAAAGGAGCAATACTGCAATAGGAAAATTCCTTAAATCGTACTCGCTGAAATTCAAAGAATTTTGCGTTTTGCTTGATTTGATTGAGGGAGACAATGAAAAAACAGATTTTGAAAAGGAAAACGGAATAAGGGAAAGCATGGACATATTCAAAAAACATAAAGTCAGGTATGAATCAAGCCAGTTGAGAAGATTTAAACTTGTGTATAAGATAGTGGATCCTTTAAGGCCAATGAAATCTGTTTATGAAGTTTCATATAAAGCCCAGTTGGCTCTTAAAAATAAAAAATACACAGATGAGTACCAGCAGCTTGACATGACTTTGGAAGAGGAATCAAAAAGGAATTCTCCTGATCAATTGGACAGCTTATACTACATAATAGAGCCAAAAGTTAATTTTAATGACTTGGTAGCTTCAAATGAATTAAAGGACAATCTTAAAGCCGCTCTTTCAAGAGAAGTCAAAAAAGAGCAAATATTCAAAAAATGGCAATTTGGAAAAGTTATAGAATATGGCAGAGGAACAACACTTAACTTCAGAGGTCCACCTGGAACAGGAAAAACATTGGCTTCTTACTGCCTTGCCAAAGAACTTAACAGAAAGCTGCTTATGGTTAGATATGACCAACTGCAGAACTGTTATGTGGGAGTGACTGAAAAACATATTCAAAGAGTATTTAAGATTGCCAAAGCAAAAAATGCTGTATTATTCTTTGACGAGGCTGATGCAATAGCATTAAGCAGAAACAATCTTGAGAGAAGTTGGGAGATGAGCCAAGTCAACACTTTGCTTAAGGAATTGGAGAGATTTGAGGGTGTTTGCATATTTGCAACAAATTTTGCTGAAAAATACGACCAAGCATTTGAAAGAAGGCTTACAATGCATATTGACTTTAAATTGCCTGATAAAGAACAGCGTTTAGAAATATTAGAAAAAGTCTTCCCAAAGAAATCTAGAGATGATTATTTAACTTTAAAAGACTTAGATTTGGAAGGGTTAAGCGGCGGTGATTTAAAAAACGTTGCACTAAATGCTGCAGGAATAGCGACAAAAGATAATTCTGAAAAAATAAGAAAGCAACATATCCAAAAAGCAATTCAAATGACAAGGGCAGGAAAATGTATTGAGAAAAATAAAGAGACCGCTTATATATCATAAACAAGAAATATTAACTAAAAAATGAAATTTAACTGTATTAAATGTGGGAAATTCATTAGCAACTTAGATTTGAGAAAGCCTAAGAATAAAGAAGAAGCATTGACTATATCCTATTGCAGAGATTGTCTAGGTAAAAACTTAGAAATAGCTAGGAGCTTGTTTCAAATATGAAAAAGAAAATTCCGATTTTAGAAGAAGATTTTAGGCAGTTTGATTAGAGAAGCTCTGGAATCAGGCTTTCTTCAAACATCTTGAAGAAGAGAAAGGTCTGAGAACCGAGACATTTACTTCCCTAATAAAAGCAGTGGATAAACAAAATAACTATAGTGGAATGTATGGGTGAAACCAACAATCAAAAAAGCCAATCTATCCTAGGAGGCATCATACCCAGCACTTCATGTAGGACCAAGCCATATCAAGTTTTCTTAGAGAAATCTAATAAAATGAATTAAGTAGTGCAACTGCGAAAATTTAATAAACTACACCTCTTTATATTAACAATATGACCAAAGCAATACAACAAATACTAAAGAAATTAGACGCAATTGAATCAGATATTGTATTTATTAAAGAGCATATGGTAGATATAGACACAATTCTAACTCCAGAAGAAGAAGTTATTCTAGAAAAAGGCCTTAGAGAATACAAGCAAGGTAAGACCATTACATTAGAAGATTATAAGAAAAAACGGAGATGAGCCTTGACATTTGTAGTAAATCTCGCATCTAAGCCACAGAAATTCTTAGATAAATGTCATAAAGATTTACATGAAAGAATTCTTAAATGACTTGACAAATTAAAAGAAGATCCGTATCCAAGTGATGTAAAGAGAGTTGTTGGAAGGCAAGAGAAAATATTTAGAGTGAGAGTAGGGAAGTACAGAATTCAGTATGTAGTCTTCACAGATAAAAATGAGATTCTCATAGTAGATATTGACAAAAGAGACAAAGCTTATGATTAAATATTAAGGATTAATCTTAGCTTTTCACATCATAGGCGGCATCCCCATACCCTGCATTCCATGAGCACTAGGCATTTGCATTTGCTGTTCAGCTTTAGATGGCTTTGAAGAAGCAATAATATCGTCAATCCTTAATATCATAATTGCAACCTCTGTTGCAGAGCTTATTGCCTGTGTCTTAATTTTCAAAGGTTCCAGAATTCCTTCTTTCCATGCATCCATTGTTTTGCCTGTAAATGCATTGATTCCATGCCATTTATTACCTTTATCATGAGCAGCCTTAAGTTCTGCTAAGATATTAATTGCATCTAACCCAGCATTCTCTGCAAGAGTTACAGGTATTACTTCAATGGCATCAGCAAAGGCTCTTGCAGCTAACTGTTCTCTTCCACTTAAAGATTCAGTATATCTTCTAAGCTGTCTTGCAACCTCAATCTCCACTGATCCAGATCCTCCAACTATCTTGCCACCTGACACAACAGAGGATAAAACACCAATTGCATCTTCTAAAGCCCTTTTTAATTCTTCTAAGACATGGGCAGTAGCACCTCTTAATAATATACTAACAGACTTAGCATGCTTGCAGTCTCTGATTATAGTCATATTATCCTCTATTTTAATCTCTTCAACTTTTCCTGCATATCCCATATCACTTTCATTTATCTCATTAAAATTTGTAATGATTGCAGCCCCAGTAGCTCTTGCTAAAGCCTCCATATCACTTTTCCTAACTCTTCTTATAGCGTATATCCCTTTTTTAGACAGAAGGTGTTGTGCTCTGTCATCTATACCCTTCTGGCAGAATACAGTATTAGCATACTTGCTTATTTTCTCAACAATGTCTCTTAAAACTATTTCTTCTTGATCAAAAAAGGATTGTATCTGCATAGGATCTCTTATCTTGATCTTTGCTTTTGTCTCTGTATCTTTAATCTCAATAGCAGCATCTACTAAAAGAATTTTAGCGTTTTCTACAACTCTTGGCATTCCTGGATGAGCTCTTTCTTTGTCTAGAATGATTCCTTGAATAAGTTCACTCTGCTCAATCCTTTCTCCAGGTTTTTTCTCTATCTTGATATTATTTTTATCAATAACATATCTATTATCTTCTTTATCTGCTACATCTAAAACTGCATTAACTGCAATATTTGCTAGGTATTCTTTTGCTATTTCTGCACTTTTCCCAGTCATAGCAGTCATAGCAACATTCATCAAAGCCTTTTTATCATTCTCAGCAACATTCTCTCCAAACTTATTAAGAATTTCAACAGCCTTATCAGCAGCTAATCTATAGCCTTTAGCCACTACAGTTGGGTGTATTTTCATCTCCAATAAGTTTTCTGCCTTTTTTAATAATTCTCCTGCAATTACGACAGCAGTAGTAGTCCCATCACCTGCTTCTTTTTCCTGAGTTTTAGCAATCTCTACTATTATCTTTGCACTCGGATGCTCAATATTCATTTCCTTTAGAATTGTAACACCATCATTAGTTATTGTTATATCTCCCATGCCAGAAACAAGCATTTTATCCATACCTTTTGGCCCCAAAGTGGTTCTTACTGTGTCAGCTACCAATTTGGCAGCCTTAATATTAGTTCTTTGGGCTTCTTTTCCTTTTTCTCTACTCTTACCCTCTGGCAGGATAAATATAGGTTGTAATTGGTTAGTCATGTTATTCCCCTAAAATATTATCTTATTACTTTGTTGGTTGACTATAATAAGAAAGCAGTAAATAAAGGATTATATTTAAAGGTTATTACACTCAATAGCTAACTAGACATGTTCTGCATAAACTCCAACCCTAGCAGTATGGTTATCAAAGCCTGTTTTAGGTTTAATACCCTTAGATGAATAAAGTTCCATCAATTTTGTATACGCATCCAACGTTGATAAATTACTAGAATCTCTATAAAAAAGTCCCCTAACTCTTCTAATGTAAGCAGGAAGAGGCACATCTACAATATGTGGCAATCCTTCCTCAGAAATTATAGAATTCATAGCAGCTACTAACTCTCCTAATTCTCCCTCAATTGATATCCTTAAAGCTGCTCCATCATAATCTTCAGAATACCGTGCATTTATACTAGCTTTGTGCTTTTTTTGTAACCCTCAAAGTAAATTACGAATTTGCTGAGGTTTATCTCCAAGAAGGTTTCTGACTTCTCTGTCACAATAACCAAAGGTAATTTTACTCATAATTTTATTACAAATAAAATAGTCTTTAAATAGTTAACGCTCAGGTGAACTTAAACTTTATATAAATATAAAAATTATCTATTTTATATGAACTGGGAATATCTATATCATAGTTAAATTTAATACCACTAGAATTAAAGAGTTAAATGAGTATGTTGTTAATACATTGAGAAAATATCCATGTGTGACTAGAACAGAAACTCTGATAATATTAAATGCCAATTAGGTGATATGCCAAATTATATATACTTCTTCTAGCCTTATTTTTCTATGGTAATCATCACTATTTCTGGCTCTCCTGGTGCAGGTAAAAGCACAGTAGCAAAATTAGTTGCGAAAAAGCTTAAACTTAAACATTACTCTATAGGTGATTTCATGCGGGAATTAGCTGCAGAACGAAATATATGGTTTCCAAAATTCACAGATATTGCTAAAAAAGATTCGACTATAGACAAAACTCTTGATGAGAGACAGATCAAGCTTGGCAAAACAAAGGACAATTTTGTCATTGACTCTAGGCTTGGCTACTATTTCATTCCGAATTCCATAAAGATATTCTTATACGTTAATGAGAAAGAAAGTGCAAGAAGACTGTACACCTTAAATAGAGAAGGAGAAGGATATAGTTCGATAAAAGAAGCTTTAAGTCACATCAAAAAAAGAAAACTTGCTGAAAGAATACGATACAAAAAATATTACAATATAACTTTCCCTAGGAAAGGTGACTTCGATTTCATCATAAACACAACAAAGATACCTGCTAAAAAAATAGCAGATATTATAGTATCCATAGTCAGAAACAGCAACCTTTATAAACCAAGGAAAATAACCAAATAAGTTCTAGCTTCTTATCATCATAGAAATGGTAGGTAGTTAGCAAATCAAAAAACAAAGTAAAAAATAGGGAAATAATAATATAATTTGCATTACTATACTTAGATTAGAAAAACACTTAAAATTTGCAAACGAGTCACTTTGTGTGTGCCATTAGTCCGCTAATCATGGCTGTAACATATATGAAGCGGACAGGTATACAAGATACACCAATCGTTGCAACTTATAATTATAAAGTGTGGATAAAAGTGCAAATTATAAAATACAGTAAGAAAGAATAAAAGTAAATAACTACGAATTTGAAATTAATCTAATAAAATACTAACTATAAAAATTAACACTGCAATATGGAAATCAAAAAAGGCGATTTTATAGAAATAGAGTACACTGGTAAAATTA
>CAZBGH010000022.1:0-13505 GCA_964491335.1 uncultured Methanosarcinales archaeon
CCCTCGCGACGAGCTTAACAGTTTTATAGACGAGCTGCGGTATTGATGCTGGGAATGGTTTCATACTAGCCACCTAGATAGAAACATTTAAATATTACTTACTCTTAAATTAAGATAGTGTTTTTAGATTTGTGAGAGATAAAAATGCCCACTACTAAAGAGGAAGTTCCAAGAACTATGCAAGAAAACGCAGAAGCAGATAAAAAATTTTCCAAGCAATTAATAGGTAAGACAGTAGTTTCTAAGACAGGTAAAAGATTTGGCGAGGTAGGAGATATAATCTTTGAATCCAAGTCTGGGGAGTTGATACATATGGTATTGAGTAATCCTACTTCTTATACTGAAAAACTAGAATTGGAGAAAGATAAAGATGGTCATATATTGATACCATTTAGCTCGGTAATAGCAATAGGGGATTTTATGGTTATTTCTGAAGAAGATATTATTTAGTAGTGCTTATCATCTTCCATAATTGTATTTAAATATTGGAATTCTTTGATTTCAGATGGACCACTTTATGTAAAAACTACACGATTCTTACAGCATGCTACAAATCTCTGACTGAAGGTTTTTGACAATACTTCAAACTAAAACTATTTAAACTATCTATAATTTTGCACGTTTATGGAATCTTATATCTGGACAGAAAAATATAGGCCTAAAGATTTCAATGAGATTAAGGGGCAGGTAGAGGTTGTTAAAAGAGTAAAGGCTTTTGTAGAAAAGAAAAATATGCCACATCTTTTATTTACAGGTCCAGCAGGAACTGGAAAAACAAGCACGTCTATAATAATAGCAAAGAAGATTTTTGGTGACGAGTGGAAACAGAATTTTTTAGAGCTTAACGCATCAGATGAAAGAGGTATAGATGTTATCAGAAATAAGGTTAAAGATTTTGCAAGAACAAGACCTATTGGCAATGCACCCTTTAAGATAATATATTTAGACGAATGCGACGCTCTAACAAGAGATGCACAGCAGGCTTTAAGGAGAACCATGGAAAACTACACCACTACCACAAGATTTATTCTTTCAGCTAATTACTCTTCAAAGATAATAGATCCTATCCAAAGTAGATGTGCAGTGTTTAGATTTAAGCATTTAGACAGGAAAGATGTTTACAATATTATAGATAAGATTGCGGCTAATGAAAATTTCCATATAACAGAAACTGCAAAAGAAGCTCTATTTGAAGTGACAGAAGGAGACTTAAGGAAATTAGAGAATATAATGCAAAGCTCAGCCTCAGTATCAAATAGAATTGATGAGGACAACATTTATGCTACTGCTAGCACAGCAAAGCAGAAAGACATCATAGAGATACTAAAACTGGCATTAAAGAACGATTTCATAGTTGCAAAAGCAAAACTACACGATATAATGCTAACACACGGTCTATCAGGAATAGACATAATTAAACAAGTTCAAAAAGAGATAATAAATTTACCAATAGAAACAAAGGATAAGATGCAATTGATTGAAAAATGCGGAGAAATAGAGTTTAGAATGTCTGAAGGCTCAGACGAATTTATACAGCTAGAAGCCCTCTTAAGCCAATTCTCTTTAATAGGGAGCAGGATAACACAATACAAATAAAGAAATCTTTTTTCCCTTTATTGTTTATTGCCTTATTCTTTATTAATTCTTAATTGCTTATGTATAGTGTCCTTATAATCATAATTTAGTGTAAGAGCAACCTCTTTTGTAAATAAATCCTCTTTAGCCACCTTAGCACTTTCTTTTAGTCTGCATACAATAGAGCCTTTACCATTATCATCAAGCCTTACTTCACCAGACTTACCTCTACCAGTACAATCCCACTTCTCTTTTTCAGTGATATTAAATTCCAAAACAGGTATTCTTATGTCAAATGGTGTTCTATGCTTAGTTACCTTTCCTTGGCCCACATTCTCCACATCAAATTCTAGTGATATTAATCCTATTCCAGATGACCTCTCCTGCACTTTCTTTACTTGTATTGGGGCAGCAGATGAGAAAACAGTTTTTACTTCCTCTACCTCACAAAAAGATTTATCCTTTAAATCGCCTTTAAAGCAAACCTTTGGAACTGTTGCAAAAGTTTTATAGTGGAAAACAATATTGCCTACAACAGTAATATCAACGCTATTGCCTAGTATTTCAGGTATATACCTAGCATTATCCTCTGTTGGGGTAAAATCAAGGATTTCTTCTCCACCATGAAGATTTAAATCTGATACCCTCTCAATTTCGCCAGAGTTTAGAATTGATCTAGCTGGTATACCACCGAAATCTGCAAGATTTATCCCAGACAAGGTAACATTAACACCACCAGCCTCAACATCAAATTCGCCCTTATTCTTCACTTCAACCTCAATAGGAAAACTTTCTGATAAGAAAATCTCTTCTATATCAGCGTCTTCTAATATTCCGAAATCTCTGAACTCAGCTATAATGCCTTTTTCTCCACCTATAAAAGGAGACTTTCCAGCAGTTACTTTTCCAGTTTGATCAGTAGTAGTACAGGCAGATATTAAAAATGCAGACATTATAATAGCAATTGCGAGATACCTTTTTACACATTTTTTTCTCATATCTGCTCACTTATACTCCTATTATTTAAATTTGTCGGAAATAATCTTCTATAATGTTTTTGACACATCTTAAAAATTCATCTACATTTCAGTATTTCAGCCTATTACATATAAATATTTATCCCTATTTCAGGGCACCGTTCAAAATCTCGCAAAGCTCGGGTTAGCATCGGCTCGCATCTAGCTGGAATATGCAAAGAGCGGTTCCCTCCCGTGAGGAACATCCCCTTCCGCTTGGTAATTGCTTGTTTCAATGATGCTCACATACTCGAACAAAGTTCGGCACCAACTTCGTTGGAATTGATGCTAACCTACATTTTGAACGGTGCCCTATTTCAGATTAATAATTTCGAATTGCTTCTGGATAGAGCTTGAGTATCCATAGCTAAGCTCAATATTTAAAGGTGTAGTATATGAGGTCTGTTGTTGGTCAGTTGGAAGGTTAAAGCTGCAAAATATGAACCCCTCATCATTAACCAAGTTTACATCCTTATCTAAACTAGGCTCGCATCTGTCCAGAGTGAGGCTTGGTATAGTAATAGAATTTACGTGAACCTTATTTATATCAAGTATATTAAGACCAAAAGGGCATTTTGTAGGATCAGTAACCACATCTGGTTTCATTACTTTCCCCTTCCCTACATTCTTCATAAATATTCTGAAAAATACTTTATTGTTTCCAATATCCTCTTCAACCTTTGTAATAGCTATTGGTGCTCCTTGTCCACCAGTTAAAGCAACATCTCTCACTTCACAAACCTTATCTTTTTTTACAACAGAGAACGGATCTAAATCTATGCACACTATAGGATTTGCCTGAGTTTTATAACTATAGCAGGACGTTACTAAAACATTAGCAACATATTTATCAGCACTAGATATTGGAACACTAGCTTTAGCTATAAAGCTCTTAATATCAATTGCACCTGTAGGACTTTCTTGGCTTTTCCCCCTAAACTGCCCATTTTGGGTCAGCTCTACACTAGTATCAGTGCCATCCTGCCAGTTACCTTGCAAAGCAACTTTTTCAAACCCTGAAATGAGCAATCTAGCAAACTCAGAATCATGAGCACCTTTATTCTCAACCTGAACATTTATCACTACATCTTGGTCTTGGAACGCTCTAGGAGGCGGTGAATTATGCTGGAAATTAAGAACTATGCCTTCTATCCCAACATGAAAATTAATATTTTTAGTTGTTAAAGTTCTAGTATCCCTTGGGGCACAATTAGATAGTACTACCAGAAATAATAATGAAGCCATAATAATGACGTTCCTCATTTTCAGTCTCTCTATTCTTCAACATTAAAAATCTTTTAAATCGTATATAAACATTTCTATTTGAGTTACTATACTTTATCATTGTTTATAGTCAACCAACAAAGTAATTAGGTATTATGTATTGTTTGTTGTTGACTATTTAGGAAGCCACAACTAACCTTATTTATTTTTGTGGGTTACTATAATTTCTTTCATACAGATTATGCAACTAATATCGTCATATTATTTAAGATAGTCTATCTCTTTGGTAGGGGCACTTTTATTAACACCTCTTTTGATATTGACTCAGTATAGCCATAGTTAGCCACTATTCTTAATTTTGAAACATAATTTCCAGCACTTTCTGGTATCACGCCGATATATCTGCAGACTATAGTAGCTGTTTTATCACTAAATCTTGCATAACCAAACAATTCTTCATCCTGAGAAGAAATCTCTTTAACTACATCTTCTTTCTTTGGAAGGCAATCTAACTCGATACCAGAGCCAGCAATATAAGCACCTACTCTTACAATATTAAAATTAGTTTGTGTACTACTAGTAGAACTACTAACCATTGTCTTTTGAGAGCAAACCTCTTTATAATTTCCATATCTTATTACTTCTCCTTTTCCAGAATTTTTTAATGTAATTGTGAGCTGTGGAGATATACCTTTACCACTTGGAAGCATTTGTACCTCAACTTTGTCAACTGAAACAGGTGCACCTTGGCCTTTGCTTCCGATAATATCCTGAACTTTGCAAGCCTTTGCTATTGGTTTTGTGTTATATATATCTGTGTCAATACAAACCTCAGGAGTAAATTCTGTTGAATAGTCGTAGCAAGCAGTTGCTATAATAGTACTCTTAAACTGCTCAGTTTGTGGGTTTAAAGGAGCTGGCTCAGCCATTACAGTAAAAACTCTTAAGTCTCCATTTGGATTCTCTACTCTTTTCCCTTTTAGATCTGACCCATCATTATTTGAGATCATAACCAAGTTTGAGCTGCTGTCGTAAATATTACTATCAATATTTTCAAGTACAAGCCGTTTATAACCATCTAAGTTAAAGGCAATCACCCCAAAAGCCTTCTCAGCACCATTATTTCTTATCTCTATGCCTATAGGAACCTGAGCCTTTTCGGTGTAGTATAACTCTTTAGGAGGCGAATTTTCTAAAAACTTTATTTCTATCCCGCCAATTCCAATCCTAAAATTAGGTATAGCCTTTATACTAGTATCTGACCTTTTGCAGCTGGTTATTAAAACAACAAGCATTAATAAAGTAACTATTACTATTGCTTTTTTCATAGTCTTTACCCTAACTTATTATAACACTATTTGCAAATAAGTCTGCACGTATGCCAACTACTCTCTCTACATATTCCTTATCTGGAGCTGTTGGACCCCAGCCATTGTAAGCTCTTATAGGCGCTTGTTCATAGTTATAGAAAACTGATTTACCTCCACCTGTAAATTCAAACATGCAAGCAGGTTTTTGGCATATAGCTCTGCATTCTTGCCCATTACAACAAGGTGTTCCACTGCAAGTTTTGAACTTATGCGTACAATCAGCATCAACTTCGCACAAAGCAGAAGATGATAAAAACAGATTATACTTCTCCTTCAATATCTTTACGCCGCAGGCAACATTAGCTGCAGCATCTTCTTTCCAGATAGGAAGGCACCCATCAGCACTACCTGTATTAACCTGCATGAGACCATAACTACTTAATCCACCAATTCTACCTTCTATACATTCAGATTCTTGTATCATTATTGCTAATACTAAAAGAGGATCTATATTCTCAGATGTAGCAGCAGTATAAATATAATTTGCATAATCAAGACACTTCTCTCCACAGTAACATTTCTTTTGAGGAGTGAATGTTCCAACATTATTTACTGACGCATATTTAATAGCTCGTTGTAAACTATCAAGACTTGTTATACCACCTAACCCAGCATCAGTAGGAGAACCGCTTGTAGTATATCCAGAAGGGAGTCTATTAACCATGACACTTATCTGCTCAGTAACCCTATACTTGTAATTTACTTTTGCTCTAAAATATTTAATTGCAACAGGAGTATCTCCTAACAATTCCTGAGTATTACCTATATTCAAAGTGCACAAAATGGTAGTAGGAGTTTTAGATTCTTCTACAGCACTAGCAGGAGAGCCTAATATTCTCTCTAATTTATAGGTGTTATAATTGTCATCTTTCTCAACTTCAGTGCTAAACTCTTTATTCCCTACTTGCCTAACGTTATACTTTGGACCGCAATCGTCAATTCCTTCTATAGACATTTGCTTAGGTATCTGTAAATAAATCTCTTTTATGCCAATTACCTCACCTTTCCAGTTATTGTCTAATGTTATCCCAAGTCTTGGTCTTACTGCAGGTTCACCACTAGTTTCAAGACCATAAGGATCGTATTCATCTAAATCTGTTTGACTAGTACTAGTATCTACACGAACTATCTCACTTGTAGTACCCATGCCTAGCATTACCGGACCATTTGTATAAACAGCTTGCGGTTTTTTATCAGTGATTCCAAACCTCTCAAGAGGATCTATTTCTTCTCTTAACAAATCTCTTAACCTTTGCCTATCCATAAAATAAGCTTTTACATACCCATAAGTAGGGAAATCCTCAAACTCAGCAGTCAACTTTATAGAATGAGTTCCTTCTTTTAAGTTTTTAAAACCACATTCCAAGTCAAACACATC
Organism: uncultured Methanosarcinales archaeon; assembly: GCA_964491335.1. Lineage (GTDB taxonomy): Archaea > Nanobdellota > Nanobdellia > Woesearchaeales > JACPIF01 > JACPIF01. The sequence continues at coordinate 6,564 of CAZBGH010000022.1, forward strand.
AAAACTCTCTACAGAAAATATGCTACTTGTAGTAGAGCTAGGAATCTTGCTATCACCTTCCTCTTTATAACAATTATATTTAATCTTAATAGGCTTGTCAACATCCAAAGTTCTAGCCCTTAATAAACCATAGACAATTACATTATCTCCAACGTAATACTTAGGATCAGCAGCTTTAACCTTTTCTATGTATACTCCTAAAGACTCTTTGACATTTCTATCTACAGTTCCAGTATAATAATCTCCAGCAGCAATTAAATATTGCCTGTTTACACCCTCTTTAATAGATTGGTAGGTGTCTGTAGTAAACTTAACAGTATTCTTAGGAAGATTTAATATACCATTCCATAACTTCTGTAGTACATCAGCAGCTTGCTGGTACTGTTCACCAACGATTTGTCCACCAGGTATGGCTGCAAATAACTGAGCTTCGGTAATTATTGTAAAAAATGCAATAATGACTAAGATTAACCATATACGTTTAGCAAAACGCGTCATAAACGAATCTTTATAATTCTGGAATATTACAAAGTAAACCCAAATAGGAGCTAGAGGCGCAATGACAAAACCAGAAATTACTGTAGCAATTTGAGGACTTGGAATAAACTTAATTAAGCTAGAAAGTAAATTTGTAATAGGAGCAATAAGTATGGCAGCAACAAATGCTATAGCCACACCAAAGAAACTACTTAAAACTCTTTGAACCCAAGATCCAGAACCAAATATAAATATAGCTAATACAGCAGTTAAAAAATGCAATGGTATTCTTGCAGGTTCACCATTACTAAAACCAGTGCCTATATCAATAAAATGAACTAGTATTGCCCAGAAAAAGAAGAAGTCAACTAACATACTTTTTTCCTTAATTTTAGATCCTATATACCCTCCCATAGCGGCAGTACCAGTCATCAGCCCATAGCCAGCTTTTGCGGTTCCTCCTATAGCTTTGGCAGCACCCATGCCAGTGTACATCGCACCTCTACCAACAGCCCCAGCAACCTGAGCAGCCCTTGCCCTTCTTAACTCTCTTCTTGCTAGTTTTTGTTCTGCTTCTAAGTCCTTTTCAGTACCAGCAGATACTTCTTCTTCTCTCTTTCTTCTTGCATCTGCAGATCTTTTTTCAGCTTTTTCAGCTTTGTTACTGAAATAATCTCCTATCCACCTTTTTACATCTGCCATGTCTTTTTTACACAATAATTAAGAAAACAGCATTTAAACCTTACTATTTAGATTTAATTAGAAACTAAAATTAATGCATACACATGATATTTGATAGTAGTCCAGTGTGTTTTTGATATTATTAAATTTTGCAATGTTTTGGTTACCTTGTACCCATGCCCTAACATTTATTTTGTTTATTATTATACTTTGCAACTATTTACGTTACCTTGTATACCTGTCCGCTAGTGCACAATACTTAATGGATTAGCGGACTTTTGGCATAGGCACGTAGTTCGTGCCTCGTAATGCAAATTATATTATTATTGATATATATACTATATCCATACACCTTGTGACTAGTAAGCAAGTTATTATAGTTAAAATAACAAAACTAAACTTTCTTTATACTGACATTAAGCTCAACTATATTTAAATTAACTTTTGGGGTTATTTCTATAAAATTATTTCCTTGTTCCACAAACCCATTAATATTCCTAGTGAATACGGGTCTTGTTTGATCTAGCCTAAACCTATGGCCATTTACACTTACATCAGCAATTTTACGTTCTTCGTCATCAACAAAACGCATAGCCAAAATAATATCTTTCCTGTTATTTGTTACATTGATAAAGTCGCTCTGGTTTAGTTCAAAGAAATAGACAACAGACCTAGTCTCTTTCAGCTCTAAATTAAATTTTATTTGCTCAATACTATAACTTCCTTTTTCAGATCTAAATATTACTATATTGCTGCCACTATTTAGGTTATCACGGTTTATGTCTACAACAGTTGGGCTACCACAAACAGGCATAGAAGAATATATATTCCTATTATTTATCTGCACTTCTAAATTACCAATATCTTCTAATTCATTGCAGAAAGGCACGAACCTAAGTTGCATCCTTTCTATGTTTTGAATCTCTGCATTTGTAATAACAAAAGAATTTTGGCTTTTTTGTCTGCTTAAATCTGTAACATCTCCTATTATTTTTACATCTTCAAGATTGTATTCATTAGTTCTCCAAAAACGCCAGCCTACATCGCCTACAGAAAACTCTAATACATTCGAATCCTTAATTAAATTCTTATCAAGCTCGATAGGTTCTATATTTGATGTAGCAATTTCATATAGATAAATAACCTCTCCATTAAGCTTAACGATCAAATCTCCTTTAAACCTTCTTGCGACAAATGACAGAAAAATATTATCAGTGTTCTTCAATTCGTTAATAGTAAACTTTAAAGATTTATCCCTCTTATCAAAAACACCGTTTCTTATACTCAATGGAGAAAACCTGGTCAAAACCTTAGATTGAGTAGACGCAATCAGATTTATATTAGGTATGTCTATTGTCCTTTTATTCTCTTCCTGAAAAACCAAAGTTCCTGGGAATTCCTCTAGCAATGTTGATACATTACCTTTCTTAGAAACTCTAGTTGTGGTTGAAGACTCTTCATCTGTATCTTCAAGAAGTTCTCTTCTTTCAGCAGGTGGCAACAAAACAATGTAGAATATTATCAAAAGTAGAATAATTAGCACTAAAGTATGTGCCTGGCCTCTTTTATCCATTTTACATCAGTTTTTCAAACTTTAAAAAATGTATTCAGTTTTAGTAATATTTATTAACATAATCTTAAATCTAATTATACTAGTAAAAATTAATTGCTTCATATATAAATGTTATTGTTAGAGTATTTAACTATTTTAAGTACTCTATAAAATATAACCGACCACAAATAATAGATATACCATAATTATATACTCACTTTGTTCGTGAGGTCAATATAGTTGAAACCTTAGTTGGTTGTGTACACACTTATTAATTACAGTACAATTAATATATATTAATTCTCAACAAAGGTATATGCAAAAGATTTATTTTAACTTAAAGAGCGGAGAAGTTAAGATTAAGGTAACTAATTCAGATGATTTATGGTGCTTATCCCAAATAATAGAAGAAAGAGATTTAGTGAAGGGGCTTACTGTAAGAAAGATTAAGCTTAGAGACAGTGAAGAAAGGGGTTCTGAATCAATTAAAAAAACTATATTCTTGATGCTTAAAGTAGAAAAAATAGAATTTCATGATTATCAAAACTCTTTGCGCATCTCTGGCAAAGTAGTAGAGGCTCCAGAAGATATACCAAAAGGGCAATATCACACTTTTAATGTAGAACTTGGCACTATTATAACCATAATAAAAGAAAAGTGGCTTAAATATCAACTAGCAAGGTTAAATGAGTCAGTTGAAGAACATCCTAAAACTTTAATCTGTGTTTTTGATAGAGAAGAAGCATATTTTGCTCTTTTAAAGAAATACAAATACGAGCTTTTACTTAACCTTAAGGGAAATGTACAGAAAAAAGGGGATCCTATAAAGGTTACTTCAAACTTCTATTTAGAAATAATTTCACACTTAAAGAACTATAGCCAAAAATACAAAATAAGCAATATAATTCTAGCAAGCCCTTCTTTTTGGAAAGACTATATACTTAAAGAGCTTAAAGACGAATCTTTGAAGAATAAAATAACTTTTGCCACATGCTCGTCAGCAACAGTTAATGCCATTGAAGAAGTCATAAAAAGAAATGAAATAAGAGAAGTACTAAAAAAAGATAGGGTAGCAAAGGAGTTTAACTTAGTAGAAGAACTTTTTCGAGAAATTGCAAAATATAACTTAGCAGCATATGGCTTTAAAGAAGTTGAGCAAGCAATAGATTTAGGAGCAGTTAAAACATTATTAGTTACAGATTCTACTATATTGAAATATAGGCAGGAAGAAAAGTATGGCGGCTTAGAAAGAATAATGAAAAGAGCCGAGGAAACAGGAGCAGAAGTCATAATTATTAGCTCTGAGCATGAAGGAGGGAAAAGGCTTGAAGGTCTAGGGGGAATAGCAGCATTATTAAGATATAAATTACACTATAGCTAAAATATTATATAGTAAGCCACAAAAATAAATAAGTTTAGGAAATAAATAATTATACCTTGCAAACTTTTCGCATAGTGTCTACCATTAGTCCATTAATAGAAAGAGATATAATAAAATAATTTGCAAACGAGTCACTTTGTGTGTGACAAGGTCCGCTTTATCCTGAATGTAGTGATGGATTTAGGAACAAAGTTCCTATATCATGGCTGTAACATACCATGTAGCGGACATGTTGAGGAACTAGTTCCGAGACATTTAGGAAGCCCTAGCTTCCTACAGGCAAGCATACAAGTTAAAAAATTGTTGCAAAGTATAGTAATAAACAAAAATATATTAATAATTATATTACCTATCACTTCTTTATCCTGCTAACTAAAACTGCCATAGCTTTTGCAGATTTTCTCACATCATTATAATCAGGGATATTATTCTCTTGAAGATACTTTACACTAGACTTAGTAAACTTTCCACCCATATAAGTGCATATTATAGATTTTGACGGGTATTTTTTATTAGCTTCTATTACAATTTTTGCATCCTCAATAGTATCTGTCATTGTTTGCAATGTCTGTATAACTATAATCCCAGAAATATATTCTTTTGATAGCAAAGTGTCTACCGCAATTCTGTATCTTTCAGGAAGTGCGTCTCCAATAATATCTAAGGGATTACTTCTAGAATAACTCGGATGCATAACCCCAGATTTGTTGAGTTCTTCTATTGTATTCTTATCAATTTCTGCAAGTTTTACACCAAACTCAGCACAATAATCAGCACATAATACACCTGCACCACCACCATTTGTTATAATAGCGATAGAATTCTTTTTTGGAATTGGTTGTGTAGATAATGCTTTTGCTAAATCAAACATTTCTTCAATACTTTCAGTAAGTATCACTCGAGCCTGTTTGAAAGCTGATTTATACACTTCGTAATCACCAGCTAGACTTCCTGTATGTGAGCTGACAGCTTTTGCTCCGTGCATAGTCCTTCCAGCCTTAACAACAATAATAGGCTTTTTCTTACCTATTCTACTTGAAACATTCAAAAATTTCTTTCCGTCCTTTAGTCCTTCCATATATACAGTAATCACTTTTGTTTCTTTATCTTTTCCAAAATATTCAATGAAATCAGAAGCATCCTTATCAGCAGAATTACCTAAGCTAACAATACTACTCAATCCGTATCTTTCTTCAATAGCCCAATCAATTATTGAATCAATTAGTGCTCCAGATTGGGAGATAAAAGCAATATCTCCTTTAGGTGGCATGCTAGGAGCAAAACTAGCATTAAGATGAGTACTAGTCCTAATTATACCTAAGCAATTAGGACCTATTAAAGTTATTTTCGCTTTTCTAAGCCTATTAACAATCTTATCTTGCAATCTCTTACCTCTCTCTCCAATTTCTGAAAATCCAGCAGAGACTATTATTACTCCATTAACCCCTTTCTTTATGCATAGATTTACTTGATTTTCCACAATAGCTACTGGAGTGGCTATTATAGCAATGTCAATTTTATCTTTAATATTTAGAATACTTTTCTCACACCTAATACCTAAGATTTCCTCTGCAAAAGGGTTTACAGCAAACACTTTGCCTATAAAAGGAGAGCAGTACTTGCACCTTAAAACACAACCCTTAACAAGATTTTTTAGTATACCATACCCAACACTTTTAGGATCTCTAGAAGCCCCAATAACAGATATACTTTTAGGATTGAAAATATGTTTAATACTCATAATAACAGCCTCACATCTACAATAAAGACACCATTTTCATTTACTATTACAGGATTTAAGTCAATCACTTTTACCATACTTTTTTCAATCATTTTTGAAACGCTCATGATAATACTGGCTAAGTTCTCAACACTTTTATCATTCAATTCAAGATTTGCAATCTCCTTAATCATATCTTTAGCAACCTTTCTATTAATAGGGCAAACTCTCATTGAAATAGCTCTTAAAATTTCTGTATAAATACCCCCCAGACCAAAAATAACAATATGCCCAAAAGTTTCATCATATTTTGCACCAATAATAAACTCATTTCCTCGTATCTCTTTTTGCACAACAATTTCAAACCTCTTTAAATTGCTATTCCTTGCAATTCTAGTTAACTTTTTATATGCCTCTAGTACATCATTTTCATTTAATATTCCTGTTTGAATTAAACCAGCTTTATTTTTGTGAACAACTTCTGTAGAGTAAACCTTAATCACAATTGGATAGCAATTTTTAGAGAATTCAAGAACCTCTTTATACGAGGTACAAACTTTAGATTGGACAATATTAATCTTGTATTTGCTCAGTAGCTTTATACTTTCTTTAAATTGCATCACCATCTTTCAATTTACCTCACTCTCTTAAAATAATTATTTTTATTCCTAAATAAATTTATGCATAGTAACATTTATATATAAGTAACTCTATTTTCATTATGACTAATTAGTGGGAACTAAAAGTTACAATCTTATAATGAAATTTGTAAAGGATTATAGGCAACCGCAACATATTAATAGTAGTTGTAGTTTGTTATCACACAATAATAAAAATATATTAAAAAAGAGGGGTGTGAAAAATGATAGTTAAAGAAGAATTTTTAAGCAAGCTGAGAAGATATTTTTCTTTAAATTTGTATGAGGTAAAGATTTGGACAGCGCTACTCTCAAGAGGAGTAAGTACAGCAGGAGAGCTATCTGATATAGCTAATGTTCCAAGGTCAAGGAGTTATGACGTTCTAGAAAGCCTTGAGAAAAAAGGCTTTGTAATAATGAAACTGGGCAAACCTATAAAATATATTGCTGTAGCTCCAACAGAAGTTGTTGAAAGAGTTAAGAAAAATATGAC
>CAZBGH010000023.1:0-13432 GCA_964491335.1 uncultured Methanosarcinales archaeon
CCAGCTAGATGCGAGCCGATGCTAACCCGAGCTTTGCGAGATTTTGAACGGTGCCGGTAATTCTTGATTTAGATGAATAATAATTGATTCATGTTAATAATTTGATATTCTATGCTTTAACAGACAAATAAACTCTATACCCACTTTTTTTAGCAATATCTCTACCATTACCAAACACCTCTTTCATTTTATTGCTAAGATCTTTGCCACCTTTACTATGTCTTGCCACTAATTGTAAAGTACCTTCCTCTTTTAAGTAAGTAAAAGATTTTTCAATTATTTCATAACATACCTTCTTACCAGCTTTCTGTGGAGGATTAACTATAATAGCATCAAATCTTTCATGAACATTTTCGTATAGATTGCTTTTTTCAACTCTTGCAGTTGTTATATTATTAAGCTTCAGACTTAATCTTGAAAGGTGAAGTGCTCTCTCATTAATATCTATCATTAATACATCAGCTCTAAATAAAGATACTGCAATTATCCCTATAATCCCTATACCACAACCAATATCTAGTACTTTCGATCCATTATTAACTATCATAGAATTCGCTAGTAGCTCTGTTCCTTTATCTATTTTAGATTTAGAGAATACTCCCGAACCAGTATAAAATTCAAACTTCTTGCCTCTGATAGTTGCAGAGATTTTCTTAGGATTAAGAATGCTGCTTTGCTTTTCTGAAAAGTAATGTGGCATTTTATTAGTACTTAATTTTTAATTTGTATTTTGTATGTATTTCAATACTTATCCAAAACATGAGTTATTTGATATTATTATACTTTTCTGTAGAAAAGTTAGGAACGCCAGTGACTATATCCCATAGGGCTATAGGAAAGTAAGTGACTATACTTTGCAATGACTATTTAATATTATTATCCTTTGCAACTACTTGTGCATCTTGACTACATGCCCGCTACTTGAGTTATTTGATATTATTTTAATTCGCAACGTTTGGCATCGTGTCTACCTGTCCGCTAGTGCACGTTACATCACTGATTAGCGGACTTTTGGCACAGTTTTGCAGAGCAAAACTCGTAATGCTAATTATTTTTTTAAAAGTCTTTATTTGACTGACTTTTGTACAGCCTTCATAGAAGGAGTAGTAATGCAATTTATCTTTATTATTATTAATTTTTTTTACTTAATTATTCCATACCATATCCAGATAACTTTATCTACTGCTCTTACTAACTCTTCTTTATTTCCTTGGATAAGCATACAGTTTCCATTAACAGAAATAGATGTTTGGCTAGGATCTTCTATCTCTTTCAGATAGATAACAGCATTCTCAGGACTAATTTCACAGTTAACTATAGGTCTTGTATAACATGCTTCAGTGGTATTTTGGGTGCATGCTGCAATTGGAGTGACATTAAATACCTGAGATAGTGTAAAACTGATCTCTGCACTGGCTAATGCAACATAGCCTAAGCCACTCTCTTTAGGATCGTGAGTTAGGAATAGCATTCCTTGTGGATTAAAGCTTACGTCAAACCCTGCATAAAATGGTACATCTTCTGATTCTCTTGGTCCATATCTTATATGAACATCATACAAATTATTTCCTCTCTGCCACTGTGTGTTCCATAATCCACCATATTGATAAAACTCAAAACCATTATAGGTATAATAAGGAAAAGGCAATTTTGGTTTAAGAAAGAATTTAAGAGAGAATAACGCCAATAAAATGCCTAATATAACTGCCACCAAAATAAAGAGTTTTTTATTTTCTATAAGTGGTGCTTCATCTTCTTTATTTTCATCCTCTTCATATATTTTCTTTACTTTATCTTCTTTTTCTTCTTTCATTGTATTATCCCATATATTCCATAAATTATCCTATCCTTTAGCCTTATTATATCCTGGCTTGACTCGCCTTCTGCTATTATGCAGCTACCATATAAGCTAATTGATGTGTTTAGGCTTGTCTTAAAATAAATTATTGGCACATTTGGACTTTCATTACAGGTAATAATTGGAAAATTAAAACTAGTATTTGTATCAAACCCTTTTCTTAAATAAATTAAGGATAAATCCGCTAGTATCTGTTCCATCTGCAGCTGTGCTAATGCTATTGTATCTGCATTACTATCATTTATAGATAATGTAACATCAATCTCAGGTGTAAACCTCAACCTGTCTATTATAGATTGGTCAACTTTGATAGTTTCTACTTCCGAAGGAAGATAATTAAAGAATATCTGTTTATCATTAATATCAGTCTGCCATCCATCCTGCGTTCTTGTAAATTTATAATTTTTATATTTTCTTACAGTTTCTGTACTAGTATCTGAACTAAGACCAAAAAATGTAATGGCAAATGTACTGCTTATAAGTATAAATGAAATAATTATTGCTGCCCAGTTCCATTTCTTTTTCTTCTTTAGCATAAACCTGCAAGAAAATTAGTTGGTTTATAAATTATTTTATAAATTAACTAATAATTACTTCTTTCTTACCTCTCTTCATCATCTTTATATAAGATTCAATTTTAGCTTTAAGTTTTATTTTTAGTATAGAATCTAAATCAAATTCATCTATCTCATTAATATCTATCTCTGGCAATTCTGTTAATGTGCCATGCAAAATTCTTCCTGATTTCTTAATTTCTTGTTCTATAAATTGTGAGTACTTAGAGTTGAAATGTTTTAAAGCTGCAAATTTTGTCAACGAATTTACTCCTAGGTACATTGCTTGGCTAATAGTATCTAGCCTTGAATCTCTAACACCTACTATTATCTCTAGATTTGGAAATGCAATCCTGATCTTAGCAAGCCATTCAAGATAATAATCTCTAGCAGGTGGCAGAGTAAAAATAGTACCATTTATTGGGTTTAAAGAGTAAACTGTGATCCTATCTATTTTATTCTGACTTATGAAATCTTTTAATAATTTAAAATCTTCGATAGTTTCTCCTATGCCTATTATCAAAGTCATTGCTTTTTTTAACCCCCGCTCATCACAAGCCTTAAACATATTAACTATTGGCTCAACTGGTTTACTAGGGCAAACACGTTTATGTATAACTGGATTTACAGTTTCGACTGCTCCACAAGAGCCTATTATATAATCCTGAAAATACTCCAATTCCTCTTTTGTCAGCACTCCAACATTCAACCATTGTTTATTGCCTGTAACAATGTAGAGATTTTTTAACAGTTTTAGCAAGTAATCTTTTTCTAGTGTTCTATAACCAGAAGATAAGAACTCAATCTCCCATCCAAGTTTCCTGCACAAATATGCCTCTGTCAATAATGATGCTGGAGTCCTTCTTGCTTTCTTTGGATCTATTATATTTGACTTCTCAACTGACATAAAACAGAACTTGCAGTCTAATGGGCAGTACCAGTTAAGAAAGATAGCTCTCTGGAATGTTACAGTAGCAGCAAAATGCTTAATAAATACTTTATGTGCTTTGTCTAGTAATTGTTGAGTTAGCATGTTATAAAGAAATTAGTGGAGTGATTTAAATGTTTCTTACTTCTTACTAGTTCTTCTACCTCCTCCTGCTTTATAAGGAGTAAACTGCGCTTTAGCTTTCTGACTTGTTCTCATTTCAGGGAATTCATCATAAATCCTAGACTCGTCAAACCCACACATAGGGCATATAACTACCTCTATGCCTTGATATTCCCCTAGCTTGACATTTGTTGAGCCACACTTTGGGCATCTTCTTATTTTCATAACTTTATTTATTTTACACCCTTTATATTTATATATTTTGGATTAATTGCTAATCTTATGAAAGAGAATATTTGGTATAAAGGAAATTTCATTAAGCTATATGCCCTCCACGCATCTTTTGTAGCTGCTGATACTATTGCATGGTCTTTAGGCTTTCTCTATTTCTATAAGAAAGGGGTTCCATTTGAATTGCTTCTGCTCTTTTTCTTGATTCAATTTGGAATTATATACTTGTTAGTTATGAATCTGAATAAATTATCTGTAAGAAGCCTGTTTATCTATTCTTTTTCTATAAGAATCTTAGTTTTATCAATCTTAAGTGCTTTCTTTATCAAACCATTAATATATATTATTGCTTTACTACAAGGCACAGCTATTTTCTCATATTGGGTAGCATTCAATGACCTTTATTTCAGGATTCCAAGCAATAAAAACAGAGCTTTCCTCACCTCTATTTACTTCCTAATCATTCCACTCTTAGGCTCAATTCTGCCAGCCTTTGCAGGAGCTATTGCTGAGAAGTACAACTATAGCTTATTATTTTTAATAGGAGCTATTACGATGTTTATACCACTAATTTTATCTTACCATATTCCAAATAGAGAATTGGTTTTTAATGCTCATGCTGCTGCAGTAAGGCACAATAGAATTAGGATAATAGTGATACTGCAAGGAGTTTATGAATCCATACCAATAGCAGCTATACCTATATTTGTTTTAATATTCATAAAATCCGAGTTTGGTCTGGGATTGTTCTTATCTTATTTAAGCTTTGCAGGTATAATAGGTTCACTAATTATAGCTAAATTATCTGATAAGTACAATAGTAGGAAAATCTTCATATATCCCTTAACCATCTTACTGGCAGTTTTAATTATATTTCTAGGTTTTAGTTCAGATAACTTCTATATCTTCCTATTAATTGCTGGAATGCTTAGTACTGTAAATGTTTTAGCAGCCCCATTTTTCATTACTATTGTATTTGATAACTACAAAAATATTACAGAAGCTGTTATTGCAAGAGAAGCATTTCTTCACTTAGGAAGATTTTTTGGTACTTTGATTATTCTAGCTAGTTTTGTCCTGCTTAAAGACCCATCTTATGCCTTTATTTTAATTGGACTAATAACCCTGCTATATCCTTATTTTATCTACAAAAGAAAGATTTATAGTAATGCATTATGATTAAAAGCCCCGAGAGGGAATCGCACCCTCGACCTTCTGCTTGCTAGTAGCTTTATTACGAGGTTCGCCTGTTTTTTAAAGACATCAGACGCACTAGCTACTGTGCTACCGGGGCATACTATATTAGAAAAGCTGAGCTTTTTTAAGCTTTGCCCACAGGTATATTGGAGACCCTAAAGTTAAGCATTATTAATGGTTAATCTGTAAAGAACTATAATCTATTTTTAATATAATTTGAAAAGGATATTTAAGATTATTATACTTTGCAACGAGTGTGTATTTTGTCTACGTGTCCGCTACATTAAGTTTTACAATCACCGCTCAGCGGACTAATGGCACAGCCTTCGTAGAAGGCGTCGTAATGCTAATTATTTATTTAAAGTCTTTGTTTAACTGATCTATGGCATACGTAAACTCACAAAGTTGCTCTTCTTAATATAATGTAAATTACAATGCTGCAATTATTTTCTCCTTATCATTATCTAACTTAGTCTGGCATGATGTACATATTAAATGCCTCTTACCATTTTTATCTTTAACATAGGTTCCAAAAGGCTTTTTTAGAAAATTCTCTTCAATGTTTTTCTTGCAAATCTCACATTTCATAGTAATAAGAAAAAACCACTTCTTTATAAAATATATGGATTCATTTATTTTCAACGCATCACAGAATGCTTATTTTTATATAAACTTTATAATTTTTGTAACATAAATTTATAAACAATGATTATCTATTGCCAATTAATGACCAAAGAGCCAAAAACTACAATAGTGAATCTTGAATTATTAGAATTCTTCCTAAAGCAAAAGACTAAGACAAAGAAATATTTGTTTGAGTTTGCTAAGAAAATAGACATGAGTAAGTTTAGAAATGTGGAAAAGAAAGATAAAGCTATGGTATGATAACATTGAGGCTGAACTTGTAGAACTAGATGAAGAGTATCCAGATTTTCTTCATGGTTATAAAGCCTCTTGAGCTAGATTAAGAGTAAGCAAGCTTTTTAAACATAATCTTATTCTTGAGATTTATGACTAGAATAGCTGTTGTACACAAGGAGAGATGTAATCCTGATGGTTGTGGAGGCTATCTTTGCATTAGAGTTAGCCCTGATAACCGCATGGGTAAAGAGGCTATTATCATTGATTCTGTTGACAAAAAGATAAAGATAAATGAAGAATTATGTGGCCCTGGAATCACAATTCCTGCAAATAGATGTCCCTTTCACGCAATTGATATAATTAATTTGCCAGAAGAGCTTAAAATTCAACCTGTTCATAAATATTGGCCTAATGGTTTTAGGCTGTACAATCTTCCTATTCCAATATTTGGTAAAGTAGTTGGCATTATTGGTAGAAATGGTATAGGCAAATCCACAAGCATTAAAATTCTCGCAGGGATTTTAAAGCCGAACCTTGGAACGCAAAAAGAGGCAACATATGAGCAATTATTAAAATTTTATAAAGGATCTGAGGCCCAGATATTTTTTGAAAAAATAAAAAAGGGAGAAATAAAGGCTGCATATAAGCCTCAGCAGATAGATTTAATCCCTTATCAGTTTAAAGGAAATGTTCGTGAATTGTTAAAAAGAGCAGACGAGAAAAAAAAAATGAATGACATTGCTGAGACACTTGGCCTAAAAGATATCCTTGATTCTAATATAGGAGATATCAGCGGAGGAGAATTGCAGAGAGTAGCAATTGCCGCTACTGTGCTTAAGAAAGCCAATCTCTATATTTTTGATGAAATATCAAGCTACCTTGACATAAAGCAAAGACTTATTGTGTCCAAATTTATAAAAACATTAGCAGAAGATAATACAGCTGTTCTGGTTATTGAGCATGACTTAATAGTCCTAGATGCCTTAGCAGATTTAGTCCACATTATTTATGGAAAGGAGGCTTGTTATGGTATTGTAAGCATTCTTAAAACTGCGAAAGAGGGCATTAATACATTTCTTTCAGGCTATATCAGAGAAGAAAACATTAGATTCAGGGATCACAAGATAAGATTTGATTTAAGGCATCATTTTGGAATAAAACAGTCTCATGAACTGACAAGATGGGCTAACATTTATAAAAAACTAGGCAAATTTATGTTTCAAGCTGAGACTGGTGCAATTAATAATAAAGAGATTTTAGGTGTTCTTGGTGAGAATGCAATAGGAAAAACTAGCTTCATAAAAATCTTAGCAGGTGTTATAGATGCAGATTCTGGAAAAGTGGAAAGGAGTGTGAAGGTTTCTTATAAACCACAGTACCTTAAGGCTAAAGAAGAGTTTGTATCAGATATATTAAGATCTGCTGTCAATAAGTATCATAATGATATAATTAAACCACTGGATGTGGAATTTTTAATGAACCTTAAGGCAAATGAGCTTTCAGGCGGTGAGTTGCAGAGAGTTGCTATTGCTGAAGTATTGGCAAGAGAGTGTGATTTAATTTTACTAGACGAACCATCTGCTTATCTTGACATTGAGCAGAGACTGATTGTTTCTAAAGTCATTAAGAATGTAGTCCATAATAGAGGAATTTCTGCTATTGTAATAGATCATGATTTATTATTTTTAGACTACATTTCAGATAGATTACTTATCTTTGAAGGAGAGCCAGCTAAACATGGTATTGCAAAAGGGCCTTTTAGCATGGAAGAGGGTATGAACACTATACTTAAGAATTTAAATATTTCAATGAGAAGAGATGAGGAAAACCATAGGCCTAGGGTGAACAAGCTTGACTCACAGAAAGACAGAGAACAGAAAAAATTTGGGAAGTTGTATTAGGTATGATCTACTATAAATAGGCATAAAAATGGATGTTCTTGATATTATTAAAAAAAGAAAGGCACGAAAGGCTTTTTCAAGTATTGCTGTTGAACAGCAAAAAGTAGAAGCTATGGTTGAAGCTTTTAGATGGGCCCCTTCATCAAGAAATAATCAACCATGGAAGATTATTGTTGTGAACGATAGAAAAGTTTTAGATAAACTATTCTATGCCTTTAGCCCTGGCAACCAGCTTTGGGTTGCTAATGTACCATTATTCTTTGTTATCATTTCCAAGTCAGATTTGGATGATATAAAAGAACAAAAAGAGTACTATCTCTTTGATTGCGGTTTAGCAACAGAAAATGTTTTACTTACTGCAACATCTCTTGGGATTCTAAGCAATCCAATGATAGGATGGGAGGAAGATAAGGTTAAAGAAATGTTAGATATTCCAGATGATTACAAAGTCATAGTTTTGATTGCATTGGGTTATGAAGGAGATGCTGGAAAATTGCACAATGAAACAACAATTAAAGATCAAAGAATTAGAGTAAGAAAAGATGCTAAAGAGTTTGTGTTTTACAATAAGTATCAATAATAGTTATAGAAATAAACTTTACATATCTCTTTTCTTTTTATCCATTCTTTCCATAACTGCCTTTAAGATTACTGGCCATGCAATTGTTGCATCTGCAGGCACTTCTACAAACTTTCCACCCTCACTCTCTGGCACAAACTTACCCCAGGAAACCCCTTCAGAATAGGTGCATCCTGATAAACCTCCCCACTGAGGTGGTTCTGGACAGATCCTTACGCCATAATGAAATCTCTTATAGCCTCCTCCATGCCCAATTCTCTTATCAATAATATCTAAATAAGGACCAACTTGTTGTGCCCAGTTTCTAGGAACTCCACCTCCAATAGTAAAAATACCAATCTTTTTTGCTTTTTTAATCTGTTCTGTGTAATGTTCTAAATCTATGAATGGGTTAAACTGTAGTGGTTTTTCTCCTTTTATCAATTGTCTCCTCATATAAATTCCTAAATCAAGACCCAGCTCAGAATCTGTGAAAGCTGGTATATATATTGGAACCTTTTTTAGATATGCAGATTTTAGTATTGCTCTACCTTTTACATTTTTAGCAAGATATTCTCCTAGAAGATGATTAATTTTCTGACTAGATAAAATCTCATTTCTATCCACTTTATCTAAGATTCTTGTAATTATTTCTTCTGAATCATCCAGATTTTTCTCTAGTTCTAAAGTATCATAAATTCTGTCATACCCTTTTATATATAATTCTGTATCGTCCATTTTAGGATCATATTTGAAATGACGCATGCCTATAGATTCAACAAATCCATGTGCCATCATAGCTCCTGTACTCACAACTGCATTTAACATGCCTCTATCAATCATGTCGCAAATCAACAAACCCATTTTTGCTACTGTCATGGCCCCAGAGAAAGTACCCACAATAAAACAATCTTGATCAGAGACCATTTCATGCAGAACATCTACTGCTTGTCCAATAGCCCTTCCTCCAAAAGCTGTTTTTGACATTCCTGCTGCAAGGTTGTCAAAATTTCGTATTTTGCTTAAGTCTAAAGCTTCTAATGCCTCAAGTTTATCTGAGAATCCAGTAGAGTACTTTGAAGCATCTCTTCTATCAAACTCAATCTTTTTAGTTTCTGTTTTTTTAATCTTAAGATAATTTAATTTATAATTTGAATTATTACCAAGTTTATTATTCATAAAAAATTATAAATTCTTTTTGTTTATAAATTTTGCTAATAAATTTAATTTTTGTCAAAAACCACCCTTCAGAGAATAACGGAATTCAGATGTTTAAAAATATTTTTTTATTTTCTACTTGTAAACTTTTTATCTACGCTCTTCCTCTGCTTTCTCCATCAACTATGCCACCAGCTATCAAATGTGCAACTCTTATAGGTTCAGGGATTAGCGAATGTGTGCAAGACACCTTCAGAATCTCTTTAGCCTTAACTATAGAAATCCCTGCTAGTTGCACAAAAATCTTTTCTAGAGAGTAAATTTGCCCTGCTTTATTCAACAATTTAATTTTATCTGAGAAACCTATTTTTATCAAAGCCTTATGTATCTTCTTGAAATCTGGATATTTGCGTATGACTACAACAACTGGCAATTTAGTTGCCTTGTTAAGCTCTTTTATATCAATTATATTAAATCCGCCAAGACTTATTCCATTTAGCATTATTACTTGTAGCTGGGCTTTATGCTTCGTATTATTTATCATCTTAATTAATTTTTGAGTAGCATTTCGTCCATCCATTCTAACTTTGGTTGAGATTACACCATCAATAAAATAGCCACCTCTAAATATAGTACCTATTACTAGTACCTCACTTTTTCTTTTTTTATCAAAAGGCGAATCATCAATACCCAAAATTCTAATTTCTTTCTTTACCATTCTTCCAGTATTTTTTACAGATTTAAGCACTGATTTTCCTTATAAATGTTAGGAACCCTGAATGTCCTAACATTCTTGATTTTGGCCTAACCCTTCTTTCTTCTATTTCCCATTCTCTTTCTAATGTCTCCATAGTTTTAATATGGAGCAATGTCTTACAGTTTTTTACGGAATTCACCAAATCTGAGACTTGTACTATTGTAGGACTATAGGAAACTAGAAACCCTCCAAGTTTCAGGCTTTTTTCAGCATGTGCAAGCACTTCCCAAGGCTTTGGAACATCAAGTGTTATCAAATCCAAATTTTTTTCGTCAATACCTAGATATATGTCCTTTTTCTCTACATTTAAGTTTTTAATCTTAAGGAGTTGAATGTTATGTCTAACTATCTTAATAAAATCATCTCTAATCTCGTAGGTTACTACTCTTTTTACTATATTTGAAAGGAATAGTGATAATGCACCTGAGCCACTACCAGCATCAAGTACGTAACTTTTTTTATTGATGCCAGTATTAGCTATGATAGCTCCTATATCTTTTAATGGTATTATCTGAGGTAATCTCTTTATTTTATTGTACAGATCAATAAACTTAGGATTAAAGATGTATAGTTCACTGCCTGTATTAGTCCTTGCAATACTGCTTGTTTTCTTTAGCTCTTCTTTCCTAATAAACCCTTCCTTAGTGTGATAATCCTTAGTTGTATCTCTAATGAAATATTTCTTCCCATCTCTTGATATTGCAATTTTCTTAATTTGTTCCATGAAAGTTAATTCTAAAACACCATAGTAAGATTAAATAATCTTTATCACTACAGCCAAGAATAAGAATTAGCTATAAAATAGTTGCGATATTCTTATATTTGATAAGTTTAATTGTTGTGCTCTCTATTTCCTCTAACTACTACCACAATACAAAAGCTTAATAATCTCTTGTTTTTAATTATAATATGATGATATGGATGAGTGAGGTTAAAAATTTTTTCCTTCATCTAAGATTGAATTATCAATTTTTTATTCTTTCTGGATCATATCTATTTGGAGCATTACTCTCACCTCAAGTGGATATTATTGGGGTTTTTATTCAGTTCTTTAGTGTTCACATTTTGTTATTTGGTGGTGTAACTGCATATAATTCATACATTGATAAAGACAAGGAACCAATTGGCGGATTAAAAAACCCACCAGAAATGTCAAAATGGATGTTGTATATGTCATGGATATTTCAAATTACTGGATTGGTTATTGCTTTTTATAGTGGTGTGCTCTTTTTCACTGCATATATTGTAAGTATGATATTTTTTTGGTTTTATAGCAGTTCAAATATTCGATGGAAAGGAAAACCGATTTTGAGTTTGGTGGCAATCGGGATTGGCGGAGGAATGTGCACATTTTTTATGGGATATTTTTCATTTGGCGGAAATATAATATCTATTCCTCTAATAACCTCTGCTATAGGTGTTTCCCTTTTAATTTTGAGTCTGTTCCCAATGTCGCAAGCGTATCAAATTAAAGAGGATAAAAAAAGAGGAGATATCACCTTTGCAGTAAAATATGGTTTAAGCGGAATCAGAATATTATATAGGTATTTCTACATTACTGGATTGATGATGGTAACCTTTGGTTTATATCTAAAACTTGAATCTATTGCATTTTTATTTTTAGTACTTGGTTTTATTATCGGAGCTGTCAATATGCACCAAATTAATAAATTAGAAGGAAAAATTAGAGAATATGATAAAATAATGCGTATTAAATATTTTTCAGGATCTTCCTTTTCAAGCTTCTTATTGATTCTTATAATATACTACTAAGTTGTATATGTCTATAAAGTACTTACAACTAAAGAATTTTTGTGGTGTTTTTATCAATACATTACAGGCTATTAGGTGAACTTTTATTATAATGGTAATGTTAATTGTATATACGTATACGGCTTTACTACCAACTTTTCTAAAGGTAAACCTGGATATTCTTATGGTTGTCTTGGAATATTATGATAATAAGCTATGGGTACTACAACATTATTAAAATGCCTTTGATATCTCTCAACTAGCCCAGCAACTCTTTTTTGTGTTAATCTTTCTCTAAGACTTATAACCTCACAAATATCATCTCTTCTATAAGTTATATTTCTTTCTGGTTTACCTTGAGCCTCGTCAGCAATAGCACCTCTCACACCTTTAAAATCTGTCCTATCTTTATCGCTCCCTGCTAAAAGAATATAAGTTCCTTTCGGATGTTTGGGAACATGAACCGCAGTATAGTGTCCCCCTGTTTTACTGTCAAATTCTACCCAAATTGCTTGAACAGACTCGTTTGGAATATTACTTACCCTCAAATCTTCTGGAGTTAGATTTCTAAAAGCTGCTTCAAATGTTTCTTCTTGGAGTCCTGTAATCATTTTAATTTAAAATGGAATTTGTCTTTCTATTGTGTGCTTGATAAAAGTAATAAAAAAGAAAATAAAAATAATTTTATTTCTTCTTTTTCATTGAAGTTTCTGGTGCACAGTGTGGACAATGAGGCATAGCAAGCTTCATTACGCCTTTAAGAATTACTAAGCCTGCTAATACATACCATATAAAGTATACATTTCCTTGACTTTTAGCCCACCAAGTAGCTATAAACAAGATTGCACCAAACACAATATATTTACCTGCTTTACATTTTGTGCACACACTACTGCAACAATTGTCTCCCATTATTGACACCTCCTAATAGATATTTTATCGTATATCATTGATTAATGTGTATAAAAATGTTTGCTAAAAAGTGGAGTAAAAAAGAAAGAAAAAGTCTCAAAAAGGCTGAAAATATTAAATGGAAGAAGTAAAGCACCCGCTGGGATTTGAACCCAGAAATGATCGCTGTCTTTCACTTGACTAATCACAATTGAGACTGAATACTATACTGCAGGCGATTGCCTTGCCGGATTTGGCTACGGGTGCAAAAAACGGGCCAGGGAAGATTTGAACTCCCGACCCTCTGCTATCTTTCAAAATAGCTAGAAGGCAGATGCGCTATTAGCCCTACGCTAACCCCTCAAATTAGAGATCTGAGGTATCCAGGCTGCGCTACTGGCCCATTAAGCATGAGACTTATTTTTTCGTTTATAAATGTTGTTGTATAGTGATTTATTTAGATAGAGATTTTACTAATTAATAATTGCATGATGCGCTTAACGGACTATCTTAAATGACCGATAGGCTCGTCAGTATGGCAACCCGACTGACGAGACTTTTTTCGGAGAAAAAAGTTGCGAACGAAGTGAGCGAACATTTAAGATGTGTTAGGCGACCGATAGGGCGAGTGAGCGTAGCGAACGTCGAGTTTTTGAGCTGCC
>CAZBGH010000024.1:0-13383 GCA_964491335.1 uncultured Methanosarcinales archaeon
GAATCTGTCTATAATGAACTCAAAGAATCTCCTGTATTTGATTTATTATTGACCTACTTTCCAGCTAAAGAAAACAAAATCATAATCAAAAAAGCTTCTGCGAGAGATGTTCCAGAAAATCTTGGAACTGGAGAACGAGAATCAATTACTCTAGCAAAAGATAAGAGAGCCAGACTTTTGATGGATGACAGAGATGCTGGAAAATATGCAGAAAAAGTTGATGTTAAAGTGATAGATATTCCTTCATTCTTGTTCTATTGTAAAGAAAAAAAGATTCTTAATACTTCACAACTGAAAACTATAATTTCGAAGCTTAAATCTAAAGACTTTTACGAATTTAAGAGTGCTGTAGAGAAAGCACTGGTTTCTGATAACTGGATACCTTCATACATATAGATTATTTCTTTTTAGAAGCACTCTCTGCTGTATTTATAGACATTGAATTAACTGCTCTATTGAGTTTACAAATCAAGTTAAACTATTTTTCTACTAAAGTTATTTTGAAAACCTTTATAATATACTCTCTATTTGTTATAGTTCTATGAAACAATATGTAGATTTGCACATGCATTCTAAGTATGCTAGGGCATGCAGCCCACAGCTTGATTTACCTAATATAGAAAAGTATGCTAGAATTAAAGGACTTACAGTAGTAGGTACAGGTGACATTAGTCACCCAAAATGGAATGAGGAAATAAGGAAAGAGCTGATAGAAGATGGCACTGGAATTTTAAAATCAAAAACAGGCTTTAATTTTGTGCTACAAGGAGAGATATCCTTAATGTATTCCCAAGGAGGAAAGGGAAGGAAGATACATTATGTTTATCTTGTCCCAGACTTAGATACTTTAAAGCAGGTTAATTCTGCTTTAATTAAGAAAGGAAGATTAGACTATGACGGCAGACCTATATTTGGGATGTCTAGCATTGAATTTGTTGACATGATGATAGATATTAGCAAAGATATAGAAATAATAGCTGCACATTGCTGGACACCCTGGTTTGGGTTGTTTGGCAGCATGTCAGGCTTTAATTCTGTAGAAGAATGTTTTGGAGAAAGAGCTAAATATATTCATGCTTTAGAAACTGGGCTAAGCTCAGATCCTATGATGAACTGGCGTATTTCTAGTCTTGATAAGTATTCATTAGTTAGTTTCTCTGATTCACATTCTTATTGGCCATGGAGAATGGGAAGAGAGGCAACTATTATGGATATAAAGCTAACTTATAAGGAATTGATAAATGCAATCAGAACTAAAAAAGGGTTAGTAGGAACAATAGAGGTTGATCCTAACTTTGGAAAATACCATTTTACAGGCCATAGAAATTGCAATGTTTCACTAGATCCCAATAGTTCAAAGAAATTCAAAGATATCTGCCCAAACTGTGGCAAGAAGATGACTGTAGGTGTTTTACAAAGGGTTGAAGAATTGGCAGATAGACCTGAGGGAACAATACTTAAGGATGCTGTCCCTTTTTACTCATTGATACCTTTATCAGAATTAATCTCAGTGGTGTTAAGGAAATCTGTTTCATCTAAAGAGGTTTGGCAAGTATTCTATGCTTTAGTTAATGGAAAGACTGAAATTGAAGTACTTCTTGAAACTCCTTATGAAGAATTAAGATCCAGATCAAATGAGAAGTTGGCAGAGAGCATTATAAAAAATAGAGAAGGAAAGATAAAAATCAAACCTGGGTATGATGGTGTTTATGGAATTCCAATCATTGACGAAGCAGAAGAACAGGAATATGTAAAAGAAACAGAGAAAAGAATATCAAAGTACAAGCAAAAACAAAAAGGACTGCAGGAGTTTATTTCTTAATTATTTGTTTAAGAAGAAGCGTTGTAGACTTATAACATATCGGGTCCGTGTTAAATGCAATTGCTAATTTCAAGTTTGGAAAATTTAATATAGACCACTCTGACTATAGAAAATATATGAAGAAAAATAAAGATATAATTATATGCCCAAAATGTTTTTCTAATAATCTTTCACCTGATAAAGGTTTTTTACCTGGTGGCGTAGAAGCATTTGAATTTGATGTTAGTATGTGTAACAATTTGGTTATCAAGGACGAACATTTTTGTTAGTTAATGAGGAAGAATATGATGAAATTAAGAAAGAAAAACAAAGAAAAACTTGAAATTGGTGAACTTTTAACTAGCACATTGCATTCTCGCCTTCGGTTCAGGGCATTTGACAAGCCATGCCATACGTTAAAGTAGTGTCACAGATACAATAGAATAAGTAGTAGTTAGACTTTAAATAAAATAATT
Organism: uncultured Methanosarcinales archaeon; assembly: GCA_964491335.1. Lineage (GTDB taxonomy): Archaea > Nanobdellota > Nanobdellia > Woesearchaeales > JACPIF01 > JACPIF01. The sequence goes on from CAZBGH010000024.1 coordinate 2,278, forward strand.
AGCAAACGAGTCACAAAGTGTATGCCAAAAGTCCGCTTACCACGACTAGTGGTTCCGAAACGTTAGTTTCGATATCCTGAACGTAGTGATGGATTTAGGAACAAAGTTCCTATATCAGTGATGTAAACTTAGGTAGCGGACAGGGATACAAGGGGACCAAGCATTGCAAAGGATAATAATAAATAAAATCTATTTGAAACTAATAATATTTTTTTTGCAAATATATGTAGCTCTAAAAAATAAATTCTTAATTTAATCTTTATAACACACTATAAGTATCCTCAATTAAAATCCGAGTGCCATTTGCCACAGGCGTTTAATAATTCTGTTTATACAACGGAATACCACCAAATATATGGATGGTTTTTGACATGTACGAGAGACTTATTTTTACTCTCCCCCATAAAATGCTATGAATTTATCTATCCACGTGTCATCTTTTAGATCGTCAATTAAATGCATAGATTGTTTTACTTTACTTACCGTTAGCTTTGAATTAAATAACTTTTGCATCCTTGCCTTTCTTCCTTGTCTCCTAGAATGTTTATAATGAACCTCAGGTTTGAATCCTTGAAATAACAATAAGCGCTTATAATATGGTTTAAATAGTGCTAAATACCAACTTGATTCTTGTAAAGCTATAACTCTATAATTGTTATACTTAACAAATCCATAAAATCTAGTGAAATAATTATGTTTCATATACTTTAGAGCCCATCCTTCAAGTGGATTTTGTTCAAGCCTAGAGGTTATATCTTGGGTCATTCTCTAGTTCTCTAGTGATTAATATTTTAAATAAATTAAATATTTTAAAAGCCTGTTTAAAAGGATTAACAGCATCTGTCCAAGGTATATTAAAATCTCTTGAAAGTGTAAAGGTATACCAATTTATCCAAACTTAAATACAGGCGCCCTATTTACGTCTTTAACTGTTACTTTGATGTCTTGTGACACCTCATTAACCCCATCACTTACTGTAATCCTTATACTATAGACAACCTGCTCTTGGCCACCATCATCATAGTCTGTCTGCCATATAAATAAGTTTCTCTCTTGGTTAAAATTTTTATCATTTATAGCATAGGTTAGCTCTTTACCCTCTGGGTCATTAGCTTTTGCTAAAATCTCTACTCTTTCTCCTTCGTTAACAATAATATCTTTTAATTGCTCAAACTCAGGAGCACTATCCTTAGGATTTACTATAATCTTAAAACTGGTTTCAGAACTACTTACTCTATCACTTGCAATTATTTTAACATTATAAGTTCCTTTATCGCCTATTTTAGTCTGCCACTCACCTTGCTGATTAATTGGCCCATCTATTTTAACTGTTATACTATCACCATCTGGGTCATCAAATTTAATATCTACTGATACTTTATCTCCTTCTACTACTTCAATGTCATCTATCTTATCAATTTTTGGGGCTCTATTCACGTTATTAACAGTTATTGTTACATTCTGTTTTGTAGCGTATATTCCGTCTGATGCACTAATGGTAATGCTATGGGTTCCTCCGTCATTATAGTTTGTTTTATATTTGGTAGAAGTAATCCATCCAGTTACACTAATGTTTACATTATCTCCATCGGGATCAACAGCTTTTGGGCTTAGTATTATTGTGTCACCTTCATTTAAAGTAAAATCTTCAATTGTTTCCAAAATAGGAGCTCTATTAAATTTAGTTACCACAATTTTTAAATATAAAGTTGTGTTAGATTTTCCATCAGATGCAATTACCCTTGTTTTATACTCTCCTTTATCACCTATTTTAGTTTGCCACTCGCCATTAGAATTTAAAGGGGAATAGAAATAGTAAATAACCTGATCTCCATCTGGATCTTTTGCTTCCAACTTTGGTTTTACTAGTTGTGTTTCATTAATATACAAAGTATAATACTCACTTTCAGGAACAGACTCTTCTATAATTTCAATTGGCTTGTTTTCTACTATAGACTTATTAGCATCTGATTCTTTAGGTTCTTTACTTTCATTGATAATTGGCTCAGTACTAATTTCCCCTTCAACTACAATTTTATCAATAGGGACAGTGACTAATCCTGTAGGCCGTTGGTTATCTAGGAGTTTACAGCCAATTAAAAATAGGCTTATTAAGAAAATGCTTGCTAACACTAATAGTTTCTTCATATAAATACCCCTTAATTTCTACCACCTCTTTATTATTCCTTAATCTTATAGCCAATAAATCTGCTACCAAATCTTATACAAAGATAAAATCTTACACAAATATATAAAGGTTGCTGAAATCTTTACTTAGTCCATAAACTTTCATCTTGTCCACAAATTCGGAAAACTGTCCCAAAAGTGTCTATAAAACCCTATTGTAAGATATTAATAATTAAATATTGGAAATATCTACACTAGTAGAAAAGAACTTGATGTCTCCTTTCGCCGTTGTCTGGTCGCATTCATGTCCATCGCAAATATCAGTTCCTCTTTTCGGATTCTTTATTTCATGAGCTTGTATATTTACTTTCTTACCAAATAGATGTTGCGGAATTTGAACACACCGCATACCTCTACATTCTCTAGTTGGTAATATAACTGTTTTACTCATTTTTTATGCTAACTCTTTTATCTTTAGCTAATTCTTCTACAATCATTTCTACTTGGTCTGCGGGTAACTTTAGTTTTTGTGAAATTTCGAACACACTAATAATTGTTTTTTCTTTCTTTACATGTTTTAAATGGTCAATAATCATACTTTTTGCTCTCTCATTAGGAATTTTATCAAATTCATAAATTATAGCCCTTTTTTGTTGCTCCATTAAATTTATTATTTGGTCTTGTAGGATTTCAATTCTGAATCTTAAGTCGTAAATTAAATCTGAAAGTTCTTGCCCACTTAAAATCAATAAACTTAACTCTTTTGGAGGTTCAGTAGTTGTTTCTCTCCCTCCTTCCTCATAAGTAGAGGTAGAGGTTCCACTAATAAAATAAGGAAATCTTTTATTGATATTATGGCTAACATATTTGCTTGATGATATCATTTAACCTCTAAATATTTTTAATTATTTCTTGTATATTAGTTTCGAGATTTTGATGAAAATCTATTATCTTTTGTTTATCTGATGACCTAAAAACTATATTTATTAGGAGATAGGTATTTGGACTTGTAGGTTTTGGTTCTATTCCAATGTCTACATATTCTTCAGTGTCTTCTGGTAACTTATCGCTCAATCTAATACCTATAGCATTTAATCGACCATAATTTTTGAATAAATCCAGTATTGATTTAGCATGTTTATTTAAAATATTCTTTGGAGGAACTTTTACTTTAATATTGATATGGGTTATTATTTCGTAAAAAGATATTGTTGACTCTTCCTCATATCCCAAATCCAATATTGATTTATTAACCTCTTGGAATACATCTATAACCTTATCAGGGTCATCTCCAACTGTATTTAAGGCATTATTTAAGCCAGCTAATATTACACGAACATCATCTTTAATAGCCAAATCTTCTATTCGAGGGATAACCGAATCGGAGTCGGTATTCTCTATAATCTTATATTTATATTCTTTCAATTTATTTTTAATCTTTTTTTTAAATAACAAAATATCTACAGTAGACCTCAATTTAGTCCCTACATGATAAGGTTCAAATGATTCTACTTCCATTTTATTTCTTTATTATGTTGTTATATAATACAAACTTTACTGTTTGATACTATTTTAAAGTGATGAAGACATCCAGAAATAGGAATTTGAAAGAAAACCATCATATACACCTCTTTTTTTCTAATTATCATTCTTATTACTTCTGAAAGGAAAGCTTTAAAAAACTTTCTATTTTTATGACTATCTAGGAAATATTTAGAAATACCAATCATATACCCCACCTCCGCTTATTTTTAAAGAGAAGATAGATAACTATTTATTGTTTTAGGTTGTCCAATTCGCTAAATTCATAACACTTAAAAAGGAATTTGCATATTTACTCATGAAGGTGATTTGAATATGATTATTAAACTTATACAAATATTTAGAGGTAAAGCAATGGCGCAGGAAAAGAAACAATGGAGGATTGCTCCTTGTTAGGAATGTAGCCAAGATTTGACAAAGGATAATTATTACTGGAACAAAGAAGGAATAGTTAATCACCCAAAACATCAAGACCATAAAGGGCTACATAATAGACTCTATGATGCCTTGCGTGAGGAATCAAGACAGTGGGTAAGAGAGATTTTACATACAGCGAATTAATCCTACTCTAACTAATACAAATGGAAAGAATAATGAAATTTGAGGAATGCACCAAATGTGACAAAGTGCTTAAAGCTATAAGCAAGAATACTCTTATTATTAATATGGCTCTACATCTGAAAAAGCACGAAGTAAAAGGTTATTAAACTTCTTAGCCAAGCTTATTTGTTGTGCGAGAATTATCATGCCTTAATAAACCTTTTATAGAGTTTATGGACGATTTTGGGACAAATTAGACTTTATGGACTAAGTCTGAAATCTGAGATGTTATAGCAAATGACTTTAATAATCGTAACTTCTAACTGCAAAAAGTCATTTGCTTATTAGGAAAGACATTACAATATGAAAAATAACTTACGAAAACGAATATCTTTTCCTATAGATTGACGATGTAAAATCAAAGAGGTAAACTTTTTTAATTGCTCTATTTATCATCATCTTTTGGTTTGTCGCTGTCAAATCTAAAATTCCCTAGATATGCGTCTTTAGTTCTCTGCTTAACTTTTTCTAGCCACGCTTCAACTATAAGAACAATCTCTGCATCTGGAATCCCTTGGTTCTCTGACCTTATAAGCATATTTACACTTCTATCTGGATTTCTCTGCTTTCTTATTAGAAGTGCAAAATTTATACAACCATCTACAATATCTGACGAATCTTTGCTTTGCTTTCGCTTACCCATCCTCTTTCACTCTTAAAATTAGATAAATCCCTCTCATTGAACATATCTTCAATAATTCTCCAAAAAATTTTACTCTCCATATACCGAAATATAAATACTTTAGTTATATAAAGCTTGCTGAAATTACTTCTCTATGTTCAATTTGGTTATTAGTTGACAAACTGAAAAACTCTGTGAAGGGGTGTGTCTTTTATAAAGTTCAAAAATGACCTATATACTACAGAAGCGATAACTAATTACCGAATTATTCAGAAATTATTTCTCTACTTTAATAGCTAACCTTAATCCTTAGTATTACTCTAACTTAACAATAGTAACATTCCAAAAATTTATAAACTGGGTATATTTATTACTCAAGTAGTGAAAATATGTCTGAACAAATAAACATATACTATGTAGATTCTGCTAGAGAGAAGAGTACTGTAGAGAGTAAATTGCATGAGATTCCTCAGGAATTATTTCTTTTAGGAACAGGAGAAAGAGCATTAGAAGAAAAAGTTGAAGGAGAACTTCAAGAAATAAAAGCTATTTTACCAGAAGCTGCAGTTTTAGGAAGAAGCCTTCAAATAACACATCACCTAACTAGAAGAAGATTGTTTGATCAAATTTTACCATCGCCAGGTCTTATTGACATAGGAGATAATTTTTACACCGGTTGGTTTTATATAAATGAGAATGGACGAACGTTCATCACATTTAGGGGTAGAGAAATTGAGGAGGTAGCGTCACATTACTACCCAAAACTATCACCTTATTTTTTGCTAAAAAAAGAGGAGGCTAATATGTGGAATTCAAGATTAAAAGATGGTCCTCTAACAACAGAAGAGGTTGATAGATTAAGGAAATTTCAACATGAAGACTCACATCCATTATATCAGAGTTTATTTAATTTGATTTTAGAAGACTATGTTAAATCTATGTTAAATTTACAACAGAATTTATTGATGATTTTTGGACCATAAGAAGATGGTTAGATTATACGCACCGTAATGATCAATTAATAGAACATGAAAGAGAAAATATACTTAGAATAGCCATAGCGAATCATTATGGCAGAAGATTATATGATAAAGCTTTTCATAAAATGGTAGAACTAATGAAACATGATGGTGTTACAGTTTTACCTTTAACCCAAGATGAATGTATTGTAGAATATATAATCGGCAGTGGGGGTAGAACCAAATATAAGAGATTATATTTACCACAAGAGCATATTAGGTTTTTCCAAAGGAATATAAGAAGAGGTGAAAAACCAATGACTTTTGGAGAATTTAACAGTTTGTATATTCAACTGGTTGATTCAGATACAGAACTAATTAAGTAAGATAAGAAAAACTATACTCACTGACAAAAATAATTATACAATTGTTGTCCGTTCGTAATAAGCAAAAGACATTACTCATTGTCTAAAAACTTGTGTCTTTTGCTATAATATAAAAGGGATTATATATAATCAAAGAAATATTTTTAAAAAATATTTTTTACTAGCTATTAGGAAAATTATATATACAAACGCTCCTTTGTTTTGGATAAGGGCCTGTGGTCTAGTGGCTATGACGTCACCTCGACAATCTAGATTGGAACGGTGAAGGTCCCCAGTTCAAAATCATTAATCTTTATTTGATTGAAAATCTGGGCAGGCCCATTTTTAAATACGCTTTAGAAAGTCTTTACAAAACTAGCTAGAAATCACCAAAGTTAGATTAAATTTATATAACACCAACCTTAGATTAGTTATATGGAGATGTTCAAGTACTCAAAGATATTCTTTATTACTATTGTGATTTTTCTTGCAATACTCTCATTTTTCCTTATAAAGCCTTTAATATCTGCAATATTGCTAGCAATAATATTTGCTTATATCTTTTATCCTGTTCATAGGTGGATTTATGAAAGAACAAGCAAGAAAACACTGAGTGCGCTTATAACTACTTTGCTTATTTTACTGATAATTGCCATTCCTATCGGTTTTCTTGTTAATATCATAAGCAAGGAAGCTATAGGGTTATACCTGCAGACAAAGGAGAAGCTCGAAGCAGGTCCAATTAACAAGCCTTGCCAGCTAAATGATATATTATGCAGAAGTTTTAATTATTTATTAGCCTATCTTGCAAAGCCTGAGGCCCAAACTCACCTAGAGGCTGCAATTAATAAGTTTACTGGGAAAATTGTACAAGGCAGCTCAGAAATTCTTCTTGCAATTCCAAAGAGAGCAATAGAGATAGTTGTAATGTTTTTCATCATATTCTATCTATTAAAAGATGGTAGAGAATTTGTTATAGAGATTGAAAAACACTTGCCTGTCCATAAAAGGCATCACAATCAGATATTTAAGCAGTTTAGTGATGTTACCTATGCAGTCATTTTTGGGAATTTTATTGTGGCGCTTATACAAGGTGCCCTTGCTACAATTGGTTTCATTGCTGTTGGCATATCAAATCCTTTTGTATGGGGACTGTTAATGACCTTCTTCGCATTTATACCATACGTGGGCCCAGCAGTTATATGGTTTCCTGCTTCACTTATAATAGTACTAGATGGCTATGCTCAAGGAAGTAACTTTGTAGTGTTTAAGGGAATTGCCTTAATGCTCTGGGGGTTACTAGCTGTAAGCCTTATTGATAATCTCTTAAAACCAAAAATAATTGGTGACCGAGCAAAAATACACCCTGTAGCTGTTATCCTAGGAGTAATCGGAGGATTAAAGATGCTTGGATTTGTAGGCATAATAATAGGTCCTTTAATAATTGCAATGCTAATAACATTCATTAGAATTTACAGGATGGAAGAATTGGAAAGTATCAAAGAATAAAAGAATAAAACTCATAATAATTTGCACTAGTAAGCATTAAAATTAGATTTTTACTATAAGAATATAATTTGCATACAGTCCAATAAAAGTCATTTTTATACCACCAATCCACAAAAAGACATATAATAAAATAATTTGCACTACGACGCTCAGTTAGTAAGTACAGAACTGCGGTTCTGTAAGTACCTGAGCTGTGCGATTAGTCCGCTAATCAGTGCTGTAAACTGCGCTAGCGGACAGGTAGACAAGGTACACAAACCGTTGCTAAGTATACTAATGTCAAGCAAATCATGCATGAGTATCAAGTTTCTACAAAAAGACAAAGAAGATTTAATACTATACAGGTAATATTTAAAAATAATAAGTATCTAATATAATTGAAAATGCCTAATCATTCCACTAAATTCAAAATAAAGGATATGGATATTACATCTGGCTCTCCTTTAGTTGCTATAATTAATAAAAGGGATGCAGAGAGACTTGATTTACACCCTCTTGATAGAATTAAGATTAAAAAAGGCAGTAAAATAGAAACTGTTGTAATAGATATAGCAGAAAGCAAAAAATCTGTTAAGCCAGGATATATTGGTGTATTTGAAGAGGTTATAAAATCATTAAGTCTTAAAAGCTCAGATAAGGTTTCAATAATTTTAGCAAGAAAACCTCTTTCTCTGGAATTTATTAAGAACAAGCTAGACGGGAAAAAACTAAATGGAAAAGAAATAGATCAAATCGTATGGGATATTGTCCACAATAAGCTTAGTGATGTAGAACTGACTTATTTTGTTTCTGCATGCTACACAAATGTAATGGATTTTGACGAGACAATTATGCTAACAAAATCAATTGCAAAGAATGGCACAACTCTTAATCTTAAGAAGCATCCAATCATTGACAAGCATTCTATTGGTGGAGTTCCTGGGAATAGGACAACAATGATTATTGTGCCTATAATAGCTGCTGCTGGACTATACATCCCAAAAACTAGCAGCAGGTCAATTACAAGCCCTTCTGGAACAGCTGATACAATGGAGGTGCTTGCAGATGTGTCATTTTCTATTGAAAAAATGAGGAAAATTGTTTATAAAACAAAAGGGTGTATTGTATGGGGTGGTGCTTTAAATCTTGCCCCTGCAGATGATAAAATCATAAAGGTTGAGAGGCCTTTAAGTATTGATGCAGAATCACAGCTATTAGCCTCTATCATGGCAAAAAAATTATCAGTAGGTAGTACGCATATATTAATAGATATCCCTGCTGGAAATGACACAAAAGTAAAAAATATTACAGAAGCCTTAAAGCTTAAGAGGGATTTTGAAAAAATTGGAAAGAGACTGAAGAGAAATATCAAGGTGCTCATAACAAACGGGAGACAACCAGTTGGAAATGGTATTGGGCCTGCTTTAGAAGCAAGAGATGTTTTATGGGTGCTTAAAAGAGACCCTAGAAGACCTCTTGATTTGGAAAAAAAATGTATAATGATGTGTTCCAATATTTTTAAGATGGTAGGAATAGAAGATGGATACAAAAAGGCAGATGATATTCTAGATTCAGGCAAGGCTTATCAGAAAATGGTTGATATAATTAAAGCACAAGGAGGTAAAAAATTTATAGCAAAGGATATTAAGATTGGCAAGTATGCTTCTGACATCTTATCAAAAAATAGTGGAAAAGTAATAGATATAGATAATATACTAATTTCTAGAATTGCAAGAATTTGCGGTGCACCTTCTGACAAAGGGGCTGGAATATATCTTTATAAGCATATAGGAGATAGTGTAAAAAAAGGAGAGAAATTATTTACGGTATATGCAGAGAGTAAACAGAAGTTAGAGTATGCCAAAGAGGATATAAATAGCTCTAAGATTGTTATAGTGAAATAGGTGTAAGACTTTGTGATGAAATGAAAGATTTGACATTTGCTCTATTTTGATTATTCATAAAGGCAGTTAGTGGGGCGATTATGGAAATAATAAGAAATTGGACAGGTACCTAAAGTACTTCTCATCTCTGGCTTAAAATGTGTACACTTTACTTCAATAGATCCATCTACATGTACCTTCAACAAGGCATCCACTGCTTCGTGTAGAGGAGTTTCACCATGCTCACTAACTTTAGCCACACCTCTGCAATGTGCCAAATGACTTGATTGTAATTCTGCCAATTTAATTCACCCTTCTCTAAAATATAAAATGAGGTTTGGTATTATAAGCACCTATGAAAATATTTCTACAACTGTAAAAAGAGTGTAAAAAAGCGCCACCGCCCGGATTATCATTCAAAAGGACTGAGCCTTCTAGCATTTGAACCGGGAATCCCCGAAGGGACGGGCTAACCTGGTAAATGAGCTTATGCTCAAGATGAACTTATGCTCAAGGCTTACGCTCCCATATATTGGAATCCGCGCACTACCGGATTATGCGACAGTGGCACTAGTAAGATAATATTATTGAGAATTTATAAAAGTTATCTATTTTACGGCTCTGTCCTAAAAGTCCATTGGCATAAGGTCAAAATGCCTTAGGGTAAAACTGCTAATGCGTTGCGAGGGGAGGCTCCCTACGGGAACGCAGCATCTTCAATGATGTAAACTTTAAGCATTTTGAAGCCAATGGCGAGCGATAGCGAGATTTAGGACAGAGCCCTATTTTACTATTAAACCAAACATTTATAAAGATTTACACTATTTGTAAAGGTATGTGGAAATTTCCTCTGGTATTTATACCATTACTTCTTATAGTAATTGCAGGATGTACTTCTTACAGTACTGAAACACCTAAGGCATCAACATTCACTGCTAAAAATCTTCCAAAAGAGGTCCTTACTAATGGAGATCATGCATACGAAGCTTCTGTGGGCATTAATAAAGGAGATAAACCTTATGATTTCACTATTAAGACTATAGATGGTAAGGAGTTTAATCTTTACAGAAATATTGAAAACAAGAAGCCTACACTAGTTTATTTCTTCGCAACATGGTGTCCTTTCTGCGCTAAGGATTTTGCAGTTGTTGACAAGATATATCCAAAATATAAGGATAAGGTTGATTTTATTGCAATAGATCTTGACCTAAAGGAAGATGAAAAGATAATAAGAGAATATAGGGATAGATATAATCATCAATTCATACAATTTGCACCTGGTAAAGCTGAGATTTTAGAGAACTATGCAATCAGATACACAACAACAAAATATGCTGTAAGCAAAGATGGAATTATTCTATGGAAGGGCTCTGGAGAGCTAGATGCAAATACTTGGGAAATAATATTTAAAGGACTGATTGAGTCTAGTTAAAAATGTAAGATCAATCGAGATTTTCTTATAAAATCAAGGAATTTCTGGTTTATGTAGTAATATCTGCTTATAGTTTTCCTGCTATACC
>CAZBGH010000025.1:0-13285 GCA_964491335.1 uncultured Methanosarcinales archaeon
CATTTGGAATTGCACAAATAGGGAAAGCATTTAGAAATGAAATTTCTCCTAGAGATTTCCTGTTCAGAATGAGAGAGTTTGAGCAAATGGAAATAGAGTATTTTGTACATCCTGATAAGACTGATGATTGCCCTTACTTTGAAGAAGTGCTAGAGCATGAAATACAAATTTTGTCTGAAGATATGCAGAACCATAATAAAAGTCAGCAAAAAATGAAAATAAAGGATGCCTTACACAAAGGAATAATTAAAACTAGTTGGCATGCTTACTGGTTAGCTAAAGCTCATAAATGGTTTATTTCACTTGGAGCAAAGGCAGATAATTTTAGGATAAGACAGCATATTTCTACAGAGCTAAGCCATTATGCTTTAGAAACATGGGATTTAGAATACAGATTTCCTTTTGGATGGAAAGAATTACAAGGATTAGCTAACAGAACTGATTTTGATTTACAGCAGCATATGAAGGTTTCTGGTAAGGATTTATCGCTATATGATGAAGAGACAAAAAGGAAAGTTGTGCCTTATGTAATTTGTGAGCCAAGTTTGGGAGTAGAAAGGGCTTTTCTTGTGTTTTTATTTGATGCCTATACTTATGATGCTGAAAGAGAAAATATTGTATTAAAGCTAAGCCCTGAGCTAGCTCCATTTAAAGTTGCAGTTTTTCCCTTAGTCTCTAATAAAGAACAATTGGTAAAGAAAGCAAAAGAAGTGCATGATATGCTAAAGACAGAATTTACTTCCTTCTACGACCAGAGCGGGTCTATCGGGCGAAGGTATAGTAGACAAGACGAGATTTCAACGCCTTACTGTATTACTGTTGATTTTGAAACTTTGACAGATGATAGTATTACTATAAGAAATAGGGATACCACTGAACAGCATAGAGTTAAGATAAAAGAGTTAAAGAACACTATTGAAAAGTTATTGAACAAAGAAACGCATTTTTCTGATATCTAGGATAACTTACGACAAAATTAAATATTAACAATTTCCCTTATTCTTCTTTATTTAGTTGCTCTAAAAAAGTTTTTGCATTTATTATTTTAATTCCCTTATAAGTTTTTGTTTCTAATAAATGCTTCTCGCCAGTTATTATATCTGCTTTAGCTGTAAGAGCGCAGTTAATAAATTTGTCATCTGGAGGATCTGTTGTAATAATTTTTTCATTAAATACTGGTTTTATAATTATCGAATATTCCTTAAAATTGTTTAGAATAAACTTTTTGTAATCCTCATTAATGTATTTCTTTAATAAAGGTCTCTCTATCACCTCTGCTATCTCTTGAATAATTTCTTGAGATGTATAATTAATCAGCTTATTCTTAAATAATAGCTCTAAAATCTTAGCTGGTTTTCCATCTTTAGATATGGTAGCTGAGATAACTATATTAGTATCTATTACTGTTTTTGCTTTTTCTTGCTGCATTAATCTCTGCCTCTATTTTCTCAGGAGACAGCTTCTTGGCATTTCTTCTGAATTTCCTAAATTCAGCTACAATCCCTTTTGTGTCAAGTTTCTTCATGACAATAGTATCATTATCTAGAGCACTGACTACAAAGACTGTATCAGTTGAAGCACCAATTTCCTGCCTTATCTCCTGTGGTATTATTATCTGTCCTCTTTCAGACATTTTTGCTGTTTCGATAGTCATAGTGTATCACCAGCACTAGGTACGTTAAACGTATTTATAAGCTTTACGTATTTCTTGATCCAGTATAAAGAATAAAAATAAACTCCTTTATATATCTCACGCGAGAATGTATAGTGACCAGTGGTATAAGAAAACTATATATATTTACATACTATTATTTATTAAATGAGAAAATTTCATTTATTATATCTTTTAATATTAGGTGCAATTTTAATCAGTTCATGTAGTCACAATAAAGAGATTTTCGAGTTTCAGGAGCTAATAAATAAACAGAAAGATAAAATTGATTCTATAGAAAAATTTATATTAAAGAAAGATAAACAAATAGTATTACTACAAAATCAGAGCATAAGTCAGGAGCAAAGAATTAACTCATTAGCGAATGATATCAATAACAAAAATCTAGAATTATCTGACTTACAAGAAATAATAAGAAAGTATAAAGAATTTGGCCTAGTTAAAATCGACAGATTAGAATGTGATGAAATTTCTGAAGAATTAAAATTAGATTTATCACATAGACCTTGGTTCCTCAATGCTAAGCCTTGTGTAATGTGCTTAGCTTGTGGTATATGCTCATGCACACAAGAAGATTATTTAATTTCTGGTAATTATTCAATAGCTCGTACAAATATTTCTTGTTTAGGAGATAGATATAAATTGAAAATTTCAAATATCGCTTTTAAATGTGATTCTATAGAATTTCAAGAAGCTTCTACAAAAGCATTTAGATAAATTGTCTAATGATTAAAAACAATATAAATTAGCAAGAATGAATATCCATCTGATTATTGAGAAATAGATGGGGTTGCCCGGAATTTCATAGTTGCGAACGAAATGAGCACGAGGGACTTCCGAAGGAATGTCGCTCAAAGTGCCAGATGATTTCGCATCTGATTTGAACCGGGATCACAAGGCCCCGAACCTTGGATAATAGCCAACTTATACCACAACCCCTTACAGAATAGAAAAATAACCATAATTATTAATAATTATTGCTGGACTTTTGCTTCATACTCTGCTATGACTCTGTCTGCAACTTCTTTTGCATTATTTGATGATATTGCAAAACCCAGACTTTCAAATCCTCCCACTTTGAAATTATTTATCCCAATAACCTCTTTTTTAATATTAACCAATGGACCACCAGAATTACCTGGGTTAATGGGGACATCTGTCTGAATATAAGTAGCTCCATTGCTTGCCTCTCTGACAGCACTAACTATTCCCTCTGTTACTGTAAAGGCAAGACCAGCAGGGTTACCTAGAGCTATTACTTTCTGACCAATGTTAACCTCATCAGAATTGCCAAGTGCAAGAGCCCTTAAGTTTGGAGACTGTATCTTCAATATTGCTATGTCCTTATTTGTATCATCTCCGATTAGAGTTGCATCAAAGTCCCTTCCATCATAAGTATTAACTTTAATAGAAGAAGCTCCAGCTATTACATGCACATTTGTAATTATATAACCTTTTGTATTTATTATTGCACCACTTCCTTGTCCTAAATTGGTATTGATACTAACTGTTGATTGTAAGACTTCGTTTACTATAGCTGTAAAATCTGCACTGCTAACCTTAATGTCAGCTAATTCTTTTTTAAGCTCATTCAACCTTATATTACTTTGCTGCTCAATCTCATCAATTAGTTTGCCCAATGTGTTGAACTCTTGCTTGCTCTGTTTCTTAAAAACTTTTAAATCAGAGTCTATAAAGCCTATTTGTGTACTTAGATTTTTTCCTATGGCATTAATTTTACCAGCTAAACTTTCTTTAGTTTCTTTGATAGAATTTGACACATCATACCCCAATTCATCTATTTTTGTTTGATAATCGTCTCTTATTTCGTCTAGCTTATTGTTATAATAGAAAACTAAACCCCCCAGTATTAAAATAAATAATAAAAATACAATTAAGTTTCCTAATAATACCCTTTTATTCAGATTTTTCACAAATAACTCAGTTTTTGTCATTTATATCTTTCTTTACCTTACTTTCCTTATTAATATTCTTTTTAATTAATTTGATTATCTTTCTTACTACAATTATCATGAAAATTATTACTAAAACTTCAAATGTAATTGAAATAACACTAAAATATTTATTAAGTAAAGATTCATTTGCAGGTGACAGTTTTAGAGGAATAAACGACCCTATCTTAAACATTTTGCTTGATACCACTATAGAATCTTTTGAAACTGCCTCAACTCCAGCCACATACTCCCCTGGCAGCAGATTTTTAGTATTAAACACTTTTATATAAGAGACCTGTTTGTCTATAGCTAAGCTGGCCATTTCTTCCAATATTATGGCTCCATTTACTGATTTTATAAAATAATTAAGGCTTATATTTACTTCATTTAAGTTTCCTATAGTAAATAATGTAATTTGAACCTTAAGATCCTCTCCATCGGCAATTATTCTGTATTCTGAAGGTATATCTAAATTCACACTAGCTGATGCTGTTGTTATATTTATGCCATTAATTGGCTGAGATTTATGTATATAGAAGCCTGTAGTAGAAGGTTTAAGTAACAGATAGCCAAGAATAATTATAGCAATTGCTAATATGCTGAATATATATTCCCTTCTAAGTTTTTTGCTAGTCTTCTCTTTTATTTTTTCTATTATCATATTCACTTATCTACACCTTTTTTCTTGCTATAGCGGTTTGATATGGTTACTATTGTTGTATAATTTCGATTTAGCATCTTGGCTATCTCTTTATAGCTCAACCCATAACTTTCCCTGATGAACATTACAAGAGACTCAAGAGTTGAAAATTTTCTGTCAGAAAATGCATAAACTGGGACATAATATTGGGTCCTAACTGGATAAAACTTATTAGACATCTTTTTCTTGGAATTTTGATATGTAACCCAAATAGTTTTATCGCTTCTATTTAGAAGCCTTCCTATTTCTACAAAACCAAGAGCAAGGTTTTCATGAAGATATTTTACTATTGTTTCAAGGGCACTCAGAAAATCGTTTTGAAAAATAGTCAAAGGAATCTCATAAACCTTTTCCTGCATAAATTTATTTAAATATGCAATAAGCCTAAGTTTTTCACTTCTGGAAAGGCTTGCTATTTTGCTAAGAGAAATTTCTCTAGAGTTATCTACAAACTCACCTTCTGGCATAGTAGTAGAACTTATAGACTTATTTCTCAATTAAATCACCAATATCTATTTTAGGATCCACTTTAGATATTATCTTGTAATTAGATCATATATAAATTTTTCTTTATAAATCCTATTGTGTAAATAAAAATATTATTATATAATCTTAAAATATTAAAATATGGATTTTATATTAAACTATAGTATTAATTTGTAGTTGTTTTATATTATTATTTAATAGAAATTATATACAAATTGGCTAGAAATTTTATGGAGTAGGTAGTATTATTATGTAGTTGTTAGATATTATTATATACTCTCTATCAAAAGCCTATATACCAAAAGTTAGTTTAATAGGTGTTAGTTTCAATTTTTTCTGGGGCTTTTACTATAAGGGGGCACACTCTTAATGATGCTACGCACTTTATTTTTAATAGAAGGAATTGGGGCTATAATTTATCAAGTTGATTTTTCGTTATTAAATAGATTATATTGTCTCTCCAGTTTCTAATGTTTCTTAATTCTTCCAATTTGTTCAATGCTTCTTTCTTTGTAAAGTATTTTGTTTCAGTTAATATTACAAGAAATACAGTGGTAAAATATACTTCGATTTTATCCCTAGTGTGGTGGACAAATTTTGTTTCATCTGTGACTAATGGCAGTTCCTTTTTTAATGCCAAATTGTAAAGTTCATTGTCTGTTGATTCTATGTATTTTATTGATTCTCTTATTCCGCAGGATTCGATCGTAAACTTGTTTTTAAGTTTAAGAATGTTTTTTGCAATTTTGCCATATTTATCATCATGTTTTGCAAATTCTTCCAGTTCTTTGATTACAGAATTTGTTGTAGTAATTGAAAATAGCTTTAACACTTGTTCCAGAATATTGATACTTTCTAGACTGATTAGTGTAGAAGTATCAAGAATGTAGTTTTCTGAGTTTTTTGCCATATTCTAAGCCATGTTTGACGCTTTTTTGAGCAATAACTTTAATAGATTCCATTTCATCAGCAACTTCTTTTCCTACCAATTTTTCTATTTTCTCTTTGCTAATCATTCCATTAGCATATAAAGTGCTTAACTCCATTAAAAGCTTGTTCTTTTCCTCATGCACTTCTTCAGCTAGTTTTGTCTTTACCCATTCTGATTTATTCACTTTCAATAGTTTCGAAATTATATCTAAGTCTTGCACTAAACCCTTTGGCATTCTTATATTGAATTGTTCAGTTTCCATAATAATCACCTGTATAGTATATGATAGCAATTGATATATAAAGGTTGCGATTTTGAAATGCAATTGGTTCCAATAATTTTACAACTTAATAAGATGGAATTTTTTAAGACATTGTGAAAAATTTATGTTAGATATTATTTATTCTTATTAATTCCAGCAATAAGTTTTTAAATTAAATACTATTTTCTCGAATTATGCCTTTAGAATCACAACTACGAAAAGTTGGAGTAGTTTATGGTGGACTTATGATAGATTCTGGAATAAGTCTGCCTAATGGAAGATACATCTTTGCTTCTACTCTCATCTCAGATTTAGGCGATAATGGTGTAAGATTGGCTTCTAGGCGAAAAATGCTGGATATTATGCGAATGAGCGATGGTTATGGTATTAGAGATAATGTTTTGACAGGCGTTCAATTAGTCGAATTCGGTGGTTGTACACCTAATAGTAAATATACATATAACCCATTGAAAGAACTTATGGGAGTACTTCAACTTTATGAACGTCCATTCATAAATGGGCAGTTTAGATTAGTTAAAGCTCAAAGAGTCATGCAAACAAATCCTAGGGAAGGAGTAAGAATGCTGAGGGATATGTATGCTTTATTTATTGGGCTTCCACAGCAATGCAAGAAGAATTTTTGGGCTTAGTTGATTCCCACCCATGTGCTCTGGATGCGTCCATGGAACGTGACTTTCAATTTTATGATGAAGCACGTGAAATATATCCTGCTGTTCGTAATATTGTTTCTAGAATAGTTAAAGCAACAGACCAAGAACATCAACGTGATATTAGGTATGTACTTCACTTTATTGCAAACCATAACATATGCGTTGCAAAAGGACAACTTATTAGGAGGGAAATAGGAGAACTTGTTGGTTACGATGTTGACAAAATTCCAACAACATGGTCAGAAGGACATTTAGATGATAGAGTGGTAGCAGAAAGACGAGCAGAACTTACTAAACTTTTGAAAAATAAAAAAAGATAAAATTTTTTATTATTACTAAACCTCAAACACCTTCTTCACCTTCGGCAAAGCAGTTGGAGCAGAGCCACCATGCCATGTATATCTTGGTCTTACTCTAATAGGACAAAGCTTTCCATTTGTAACTACTATATAGATATAAAAATAACTTAGTGGCTCAGTTTCGGGGAAATTCCGAATATTACTAATTCTATTCACTCTTCTTAGCACTTCTTTTAAGCCACTCATTCCATTCAGAAAATATTTTTTTTGAGTCAAGAAAGCCAGTATCTTCCTTAACCTTGTCTGAAATTTTATGGAATTCATCATTACTTATTACTACAAAGTCTGCTTCAAGTAAATTTGGGTTATTAATTTGAGATGAATAGTTAACTAATGTCTCTTTTATTTTAGCTCTTAGCAAGATATTATCCCAGACTGCATTCCAATTTCCAGCCCATTCTTTGACATTACCTGCTATAGATTTTAAAACATCTGAGTCCCCATTAATCAGATCATCTGAAGGCTCAAGCTGGTCATTTTTTGAGTCATATTTCATTAAGTCTACAAAACCTTTCTCAAGCAAGGGATCATTTTCCCAAAGTTTCCTAACTTCAGTAATTTGAGTGACCCTTCTCCATCTATGTAAACCATCTGCACTCTTTATAGGGTTCGCAACAATAATTATATCAGTTGCCTTGAAACTTGTCTTTGGAACTTTCAGATCATTTACAACTCTGTCATAAACCCCATAAGGAGAATCTCCATGGATAGTACCAGCTACTACATTTGCAAGTGCCCCAACTCTCATTGCTTCATACAATGCTCTAGCTTCTTCACTTCTTACCTCTCCAACTATAAGGCATGAATCACCCATTCTTAAAGTTGTTCTGATTCCTTCATCTGCTGGAACCTCAGAGCTGCCTTTAGTGAGAGCAGCAGCAACTTTCATGGATTGTATGTTATAACCTAATTTTCTTAAATGACCTACAGGTAATTCTAAAGTGTCTTCTATTGTAATAATCCTATATTTTCGTATTATCTCAGTAATAATTGCACTTAAAACTGAGGTTTTTCCAGCACTTCTTGTTCCAGCTACTAAAAATGTTCTTGAACCATCAACTAGAAAACTAATTATTCCAGCTCCTAAAGGAGAAAGCATACGATTTTTTAAAAACAATGGAAGGGTCCAAGGCTTATCTCTGTGGCGCCTTAAAGCATAGGCCAATCCAAACGGGTTCAATGGCTGAGAAATTACAGCAACCCTTGCAGAAGCTCCTGGAATGTTGAGTTCAGTGTCAAGTATAGGATTTGCTTCATCTAAGGGTCTTCCTGATATAAGCCTTAGTTTTGATGCCCAGGATTCTGCCTCACTCACAGTAGGTATAATATTAGTGATGCAATCATCAAAATCTTGGTGAATTACAAATATTGGAATCTGACCCATTGGGGAATTAATTGTAATATCCTGAATTTTCTCATCCTGCAATAAAACTTCAATCAATCCAAAACCAACAGTATAGCGTATCAAAATATTAGTTAGTTCATCAATCTCTTTCTGCCGCATCCTAACATTTCTGTAGTTCACAAGCTCTTCAATCAAGTCATGTCCAACATTATAGAAAACCTCTCGCATTCTCTCAGGATCTACAAACTCAGTTCTTTTAGGCTTATGCTCTGACATAATTTTTCTTGCAATATCCACAATTTCATATTTGTCTTCAGTCAGTTTGAATTCTGAGGGGATTATATGATATAAATATTGAATCGTATTTGGCAGTTTGAATATTGTAACTTCTGTATCGCCAACATTATAACTATCAAGTTCTTCAGCATCTGTTGGATAAGTTGCCATAAGCTTAGTAAACATGAAATCTGGTTTTATCGTAGGAGTAAATACCCGTCTATATATTTCTCTATCACCAATTCTATGACCAGCCATGAATGGTTTTGTAAGTTCAACTAGCTTAGTCTTATCCAATAATCTGATCATAAAAGTTAGTATCTGCAAGAATTTGCTAGCACAACTAGATTCCAGTTTATCCACAACCTTGCTTAACTTTATCTCTTCTCTTCTCAACAGACGCTTAAGTTCACTATAAGCTCCTAGAGGATCGCTTTTAAGTAACTGAAATAGAATGTACTGAAGTTCATTATAGTATAAGGTTACATAGTCCTTACATGCAGGGTCAACAAACAGCTGAAAACTCAATCTTTGTTTCACTAACTTATTATAAATTTTTGCCAGTTCACTCAGTATTTGAGTCTGGGATAAATCATATTCATAATCTCGTTTCTGATAAAAAACAATTTTAGTAACGTTTCCAGCTTCTAGAAGTAAATCTATTGTCTTAGCCATTGTAACAGAATCATCCTCAATTGAGGGTAATCTAGTGTAGGCTTCACAATCAATCCTTAGTATTACATCATCCCCCTCCCTGATAATATCATAAGAAAAAACCCCTTTCTGTCCAGCCATTGTATATCTCTCGCTTTATCTTCCGATTTTGATTGTTTATTTTAGTATATGACTACTATGATGTGTTTAATAATATTTCTAAATAATTTTTCTACTAGTTAATATCTTGGTTTTTTGTCAATTCTCTTTCTGTAATGGGTATACATCTTATATCTCTTACATAAAAATATTTCATCAAAAGATATTACCACTATGGTATACTAACATAAGATTAATAAGAAATGGAAAGCATTTTTCATTTATGGAAAACTTTGGGAGTTTGCCTTTACAAAATAAGAATGCTGATGACAAAATGTCTGGCATTGTAGGCGATATGAATGAGCTAAGTTCAAGGCTTAAGGTACTAGAAGATAGGCAAGCTAACCTTAGAAGAAAAAATCAGCTTACTGAACAAAATATGCTTAACATTAATAAAAAACTAGCATCTGACATCAAAACACTTTCTCTAGGGTTGAGTGAGACTAAAAAGCAAGTTGATGAAGTTTCAGAGAGACTTTTACAGTTCATGCATGAAATTAAGAAATGTGCAAAAAAAGAAGATCTCAACCTTCTGGAGAGGTATCTTGAGTTTTGGAATCCCATTAATTTCCTGACACGCAAAGAAGCAGAGAAATTGGTTGAGGATAGCCTAAAAAAAGAAGAATGATTTATAGAAAGTTATTTAAACTGAAAAATGTAATGTTATGTAACAAGTATAAAATATATTTTATTAAAGAATTAGATTTAACAAGAGAGATTTAGTAATAAAAATGGTACTTGGTTTTGGTAAGAAAAAAGAGTCAGAGATGGGACCTGGTCCTGATGCACCTCCTATAAATCATGTGATTGGCATGAGACAGCAGGGTTTGAATAATAATCAGATCATACAAAATCTACAAAGAATGGGGTATCCGCCTAATCTTATATTTGACGCCTTGAATCAAGCAGATATCAAAGGCGGTGTACAGCAAATTCCCCCTGATTTCTTTCAACAAGGACAACAAATGTCGCAACCACAATCTGCCATGCAGCCTATGGATTTTCCACCTCAGCAAGCGCAGGAAGATGTTAGCAAGGAAAGTGTTGAGGAAATGATTGAAACAATTATAGACGAAAAATGGGAAGAACTCATGAAGAATATCAATAAAGTAATAGAATGGAAAAATAAGGCAGATGCTAAAGTAAATTCATTAGAGCAAGATTTTAAGGACTTAAAGGCTGATTTTGATAAGCTTCATAATGCAGTTTTGGGTAAAATTGCAGATTACGACCAGAATATAATAAATGTAGGTACAGAAATCAAGGCAATGGAAAAGGTTTTCCAGCAGATTATACCAACTTTCACTGAAAATGTAAATGAGCTTTCCAGACTGACTCAAAGTATCAAGAAAGATAATGTTCAAAAGAAAAAGTAAGAGATTTGGTATATAACATCTTAATTAGAGACTGAGCCAGAGGTTATTACTCACACTTTATTTTAGCATATTATAGTACATTACATAATTTAATCTTAATTACTTTTATTAGTTTTTTACAACTTGTTTTATACTATAATACCCTCTGCAAATTGATTTTCATACTATTTATTCTATAATTTTTACTATATTTTACTATATATTTGCAAGGCAGGTTCTACTAAACATCTAAAATATTCTTTATTGTGCAGTATCTGTGATACCTAATGAACTGCTCTTGAGTTACGGTGGTCTGCGACGCAGTACTTATAGTAATCCACAAAAATAAATAGGTAAGTGACTTCATCCCTATACCCATAGTATAACTGTGGGTATAGTTGTAGCTTCCTAAATAGTCAAACAACAAAAAATATATAGGAAATAAAATATTTCCTATCCCCATCGAGCAAAGCTCTCTGGGTATAACCCTTAATTATATACTCACTTTGTTCGTGAGTTTCAACATAGTTGAAACCTTTGTTGGTTGACTATATTAGAATTTACTTATAAACAGGAGCAGAAGTTGCCAATTTTTGAATAGTAAATGAGCCAATAAGCAAAAGAAGGGCAATGCCAAGAACCTTTGGGTGTGTTATAATCTGGAAAAAGGCTGATGTACCTATCCCTTTAGATTCCCTCTCTCCTATATCACCAACTGTACCAGTAGCCTCTGGTGTCTGACCTTGGCCAAATGTTACATGAGATAATGAGCCCACTCCTATAGTTATGGCAAGTGCAGCTGTCCACCATATAATATAACTATATTCAGGATTCTTTAAGACACTCATAACATCCTCATTGCTAGAGCCAAAAACTTTAAAGGCAAGAATCATAAATACCATAAAAATGAACAGCAGCACAAACCAAGGCGCCATTAAGTTAATTGCGGACCTAACAGTAGGTGAGAACATCAAGGAAATGGCAAGTATTAGGGCAATTAATCCATGAATTGTCTTGTTCTCGCCAAATAATTTTGTATAGGAAGCTATTCCAAAAACAACAACCAAAACAAGAAGAAAAGGAAATATAATAGAAAAATTCTGTATTAGCCCAACATCTAGAAATGTAGCCATTTTATTGCATTTATTTTCTGAATAAGCCTTCCAATCGGTTCATAATACCTTCTCCAGGTGTTCTTTTATCTCTAGTTACTGCAAATACTACAACAGCAAAGACTAATATTACTATTACTAAAGTTACATTTTCTTCTCCAAAAGTGTCTATGAACCATTCCCAACCACCAATCCATCCAGCAGATGCACCAAAAATCCAGAGTATGCCAACAATTCCAATAATAGCGGCAATACCTGAGGGGCTACCTCCAATCCATCTGCCCTCAGGCCCAAAAATGCCAATTATCAATATCAACAGAACTATGGCAACTATTAACAATGAAACTTGTGGCAATGCAGTGTTCATTATCACTACAATATCTGCATCTGGAGGATAAGAGTTAGTTACATGTGGTATGACAACTAAAAGGGCCAATACTAGCGCTGCCATCATATTTATATTTCTCTTGTCCTCTCCTAAAATTCTAGTTTTCTGCAAAATAGCAAATACAATTGTGAAAATAAGCATAAATGGTAAAAATACATCTGTAAGACCAAAATCTTCTAATCTTAGAATCACGTCCTCAAATACTTGTCCAATTGCCATTTTCTAAACCTCTTTTTTCCTTTTTAACTTCCTTCTTTTTTTGGTTCTGCAACTTTCCTCTTATCACCTGTAACAAACCACATAAAGATGATGATAATTATTAATAAAACTATCGATGAAACTATCTTTGAACTCCAATGTTCTACAAGGAAATTCCAGCCAGTCTCTAGCCATGTACTCCCACTTTTTGTTTTTATTGCATTCAGGAAAATCCCCAATATTCCAATAAACATTATTACCATGAAAATTATGTTCCATGGTTTTGATAGGAAAACTCCTTCTGGAGATTCTTTATGAAATGGCCCTATTAAAAGAAGGAAAAAGACTCCAAGCATTAAAAGCACAACAATTTGGCTTGATACTTGAGTGATAGTTTCTACCAGTCTAGAAGAGGCAATAACAAGAAAACCAATAACAAATGCAGTCATAGCATTAAGGTTTTTTCTAGTATACTTCTTACCATCTATCTCTTCAGTTCCAAAAACTCTGCTTTTCTCAAGGATTGCAAAAACTATAGTAAATACCAATAGAAAAGGAAGCAAAACATCAAAAATACCTAAATCTCCAAAGAAGCCTATTACCTCTCTAAATGTAGAAGAGTCTGCCATTAGAGAGATTATTTTTAAAATCAATATATAAAACTTTCTATCTGATAGGGCTTCAATTGTTATCTTAACTCTCTAGACTGGGGCTCTGTAGAAAATCTCAATAAATCTAGCCCCTAAATTGTAGGCTATCAAC
>CAZBGH010000026.1:0-7030 GCA_964491335.1 uncultured Methanosarcinales archaeon
GGGCATGTCAATAAAGGTGAAACATTTACTCAAGCGATGGTTCGCGAAGCAAAAGAAGAAGCAGGAATTGATATAAAACCAGAAGTTTTAGAAGTTGTTCATGTTATGCATAGAAGATCTTTTGAACAAGAAAGAGTAGATCTATTTTTTGCTACTGATGAATGGAATGGTAGTATAAAAAATAAAGAACCAGATAAATGTGATGATCTGAGTTGGTACAGCATAGAGAATTTGCCTAGTAATTTGATACCATGTGTAAGGCAAGCTATAGAATGCATTAAGAAAGGAATACTATATTCGGAATTTGATTGGAATTAGCCACCAATGCCCCACTTTTCAACCTTAATCTGCCCTATGCCTGCACCCATCTCTCTGAGTATTTTAATTATATCATCTATCATTTTATCAGGCCCGCATATAAAGAACAAGCTATTCTTAAAATCTTCTATCTGATCTTCTATCACCTTCTTTTCTATTCTCCCCACATTTCCATCCCATTTGTCAGTTTCTTGCAATCTAGTCATAGTTAGTGTTGTTGTTATATTTTCCAGTTCATTAATCTTACGAAGCTCTTGCTTATAAAGGATATGCTCTGGGGACCTTACGCTGTATAAAAGTTTGATTTTATTCGGCAATCTTCTATTTACTATATATCTAATCATACTCATTATTGGAGCAAGTCCTGTGCCACCAGCGATCATTATTAAATCCTTCTTATAATCATCTTTGAAAACAAAATGGCCTATTGGCCCTCTAATCTTAATTTTCTCTCCTTCTTTCATCTTTGTCATCCTTGTTGAAAATGCCCCTTCGCTTTTAACAGTTATATCAATCCCGTCTTTTGAGATAGGGGCAGAAGAAATTGAAAAGAATTTAGTTCTATTGCTCTCTTCACCATTCAGAAAACCAAACATAATATATTGACCAGGGATGAAACTTATATTATCATTCTCTGGAAGTTGTATCCTTAAGGTCACAGTATCTGGTGTTTCTCTTATTACTTTACTTATTGTGCATACTACCCATTCCTTTGGATTCATTTTTGTGTAAAAAAAAGTTCACTATTTAAGGTTTATGAATTCAGATTTAGCTGAAATTCAGATTTAGAATTATTCGTTTACAAATATTAGTAAAAGACACAAGTTTTAGGACATGCATAGTGTCTTTTACTATAGAAAACGACAAAAATACATGCACAATAGTTGTCGTTTTCTATACTCGCACAACTTTTAAATATAGCTAGAGAATTCAAATAGCTTATGGCAAGGCAAATATTTACCAACATTTTAGGGGTATTTATATTTGATGAAAGATTTTCTATAATTGACAAAAGATTATTTGAAGGTTTAAGCCAATATGAGTCAAGGCAGTATTATATTGAAGACATCAAGAAAATCTATAAAGAGGTAATTGAAACTAAAGATCAGGACTTACCAATAATCTTATCCCAGTTTAAGAGATCTGAGTTTTTTATTAAGTTTTATGAAAGAAACTTGGAATTAACCAAGTTAGATATAAAGAATTCTGTTAAAATTGACAATTTACTTATAGCAGCAATAAGCACTATAGAAGAGCTTGATAAATCTATTAATTTGCTGGTTAAAAGATTAAGAGAATGGTACGAACTTTATAATCCTGAAATATCAAAGCTGATTGAAAATCATGAGAAGTTTATTAATACTGTAATTAAGAAATCTAAGGAAGAGATACTAGAGCAGATTAGGCTTTATGATAAAACAAGTATGGGTGCTGAGATTGAGAGAGAGCATGTTAATGCTATAATCAATCTGGCTAATCATATAAATGAGTTGTATAGGTATAAGCAATCTTTAGAGAAGTACATTTTTGACATAATGAAAGATATCTGTCCAAACTTACTTGAGGTCGCTGGCATGAGTATAGGCTCGAAATTAATAAGGCATGCAGGCTCCTTTGAAAGGCTTGCAGTTTTACCTGCGTCAACAATACAGATTTTAGGCGCAGAAAAAGCATTATTTAGGCACCTTACTAACAAGAAAGCAAAAATGCCAAAATATGGCATAATTTTTCAGCATCAATTAATCTCAAATGTACAAAAAAATGAAAGAGGGAAGGCAGCAAGAGCCTTATCAGATAAGATATCAATAGCAGTAAAGGTCGACAGATTTAGAGGTAAGCATATTGCAGACCAGCTGATAAAAGAATTACAGAAGAGGTTTGGCACATGGAATTGAGTAAGTCTGGATTTGAAGGGATTTTTTCCTTGGATAAAGGCCTCAAGAAATTACTAACACAAAATATCACTCCAGAGAGAAAGTTCTTTGATGAAGATACTTATAATAATGGAGAATACAGATTTTTTGATCCTAGAAGGAGCAAACTTGCAGCGTCTGTATTAAAAGGATTATCACAGTGGCCCTTTAGAAAAGATAGTATAGTACTTTATCTAGGTGCCTCTCATGGGTACACTGTTTCTTACGTTTCTGACATAACCCCAAATGGCTTTATTTTTGCCATTGACTTTGCTCCAAGAGTAGTTAGAGATCTAGTTTTTTTAGCTGAGGAGAGAAAGAATATAGCACCTATACTTGCTGATGCTAATAAAATTGAGAGCTATTTGCATAGAGTTTCTCAAGTGGATATCGTTTACCAGGATGTTGCACAGAAAAATCAAGTAGAGATATTTCTTAAGAACTGTAATATGTTCCTAAAAGCTGGAGGTTTTGGATTTCTAGCGCTTAAATCACGATCAATTGATATTACAAAAAAACCAAAACTTATTTTTAAAGAGTCACGGGACAAGCTTGAAAAAGAGATGACAATTGTAGATTATAGAGAATTAGAGCCTTTTCAGAAAGATCATGCAATGTTTCTTTGTAAGAAGAAATAAAAAGGAATGGTTTAAAAAAGTTTACTGTTATTACCAACTACAAGAATCAACTACAAGAAAATGTCACTAAGAATATATAATACATTAACACGAAAGAAAGAGGTATTCAAAACAATTAAAGGTAAGACTGTTAAATTCTTCTGCTGTGGACCCACGGTATACTCACACAGCCATATTGGCCATGGAAAAACTTATACACAGTTTGATGTAATTGTGCGTTATCTTCGTTATAGAAAGTACAAAGTATTGTATTTGCAGAATATAACTGATATAGATGATAAAATCATCAATCGTGCAAAGCAAGAAAACAAAACTTGGAAAGAAATTGCAGACTTCTATCTCAACGCATACTATGAAGAGATGCAGAAACTTGGCAATACCTCGATCGATAAATATGCAAAAGCGACAGACTACATTCCACAAATCATTAGCCAAGTAAAGCGCCTAATCAAGAAAGGTTATGCATATAAGATATCTGATGGCTATTATTTTGATTTGAGCAAAGATATGGACTATGGCAAATTAGCAGGGAGAACTTCGCTAGATACAGAGGATGCTGTTTCACGGGTAGATGAAAATCCAGAGAAACTGAATAAAGGTGACTTTTGCCTGTGGAAATTTTACAAGCATGGAGACCCATTCTGGGAAACTGAGCTTGGCAAAGGAAGGCCAGGATGGCATATAGAAGATACAGCAATAACAGAAAAAGAATTTGGGGTGCAGTATGATGTGCATGGAGGCGCTAGAGATTTAATATTTCCTCATCATGAGGCAGAAATAGCACAGATGGAGTCTATTTCTGGAGAGATACCTTTTGTAAAATATTGGATCCATGCAGAATTTCTTAACTTAAATAAAGAAAAGATGTCAAAGTCTTTAGGCAATATCATTCCTATTAAAGAGGTTTTGAAAAGATATGATGCGAAAGTGCTTAGATATTTCTATATTTCAAGTCATTACAGAAGCCCTATCTCTTTTGATTACGAGTTGTTAGGCCAGAGCAAGAATTCCTTGCAAAGATTGAATGATTTTATGTTTAGCATTAAGAATGGAAAAGATAATTATGACGCATCTTTGATCAAAAAGACAAGAGAGGGATTTATTAAGGCAATGGACAACGACTTTGATACTCCTAAAGCACTAGCAGTAATCTTTGATTTTGTAAGAGAGGTTAACAAGAAAAGAGGGGGTAAAAAGGCTTATAAATTGATGTTAGAGTTTGACAAAATATTTGGAATATTATCTCTCGAGGAGGTTAGCATAAGTGAGGGTATTGAAGCTCTAATTAGAAAAAGAGAAAATGCGAGAAAAAAAAAAATATTTAAGCTTGCTGACTCTATCAGAGAGGAATTAAAGAGAAAAGGAATTATTGTTGAGGACACTGAGAAAGGGCCAGTATGGAAACTGATTAAATGAGAATTTCTAGGTTTTTCCAAACTTCTTTTTTATCATAAACAGAGCAAATATCATGAACATACTAGCAGCTATAATAATTATCCAAGTGGTATTTTGAGATTTTTCCTCAGCGATAGGAATATCAATATTTAGAGGTATGTTTTTTTCTATTGCTGTGCCTTTTTCATCTATTGCAGTTAATAAGAGTTCTCCACTAAATCTTTTCACTACCTTGATTTCTTTCTTAGTTATAAATCCTGTTAAGAATTGCCCTTCTCCTTGAGAGGGATTTCTAGCTTTAAGCAAAAAGTCTATTGCGACGCCTTTACTAAGAGCTTTGTCAGCATAATTTATGTTTATATAAGAAGAAAGATTCTTTGAAAGTTTTAAGTTAATATTCTTAATATCACAGTTTCCAGAGTTTTCTATAAGTCCTTTAATGAAGTAGTTGTTTACAAATGAGATATAACCAGGTAGTACAACATTGATGTTGTAGTTACATTCTTGCTCTGGTTCTTGCTCTTGTCTCATATTCTCAGTGAAATCCTTTTCTTCTTCAGGAGCTTTCTCTTCAATAATAATAGTACTTTGCAGATTTTCTTCTTTAATTGTTTCAGTACTTGGTTGAACTTCTTCATCTATTTGCTTGTTTTCTTCTTTACTCCTGCTTCCACTACTCTGAGTACTGGTAGAGACTGGCTGAGATTTTTCCTGACCAAAAACAGCATATGTGCTTGCATGCTTAACAGTTACAGTTATAGAATTTTCTGTTGTATTCACAATGGAGTTTGTATCTTGCCATGTTAAACTTGTTTCGTTGTAATAATAAATCTTTAACGTGTTCTCATCAAGTCCAGTAGCAGCTACCTCCTCATCTGTATAATCTATTTTTATAGTAAGCGAGCTAATATGTTGCTTAGTTGCATTATCTACTATGATATCAAAATATTTTCCTAGCGAAGGAATATTTGGTGAAATATTTTTTGTATTATTTACAAACTCTGTTACAGCTATAGAAGCATTTGGTATGTCTTTTAAGGGAGCAATTTCTAGAGTAATTCTTGAACTATATATGTTAAGGCTTAAATTTTCATCTTTTACTAATTGAATGGTGTTATTTATAAAGGCATTCTTTGCATATTTTGACAGTGCAAGAACTCCTCTACTATAATGACGAATTTTATTACCAAATTTGTCAGTTAATTCTGGACTGAGCAAATAAGTGCCTGTTACTAGATTTTCTGTATTTAAAGAACCTGTATAAGTTATACTATTGGTTTGGTAGAGGCTTATGTTGCTTATTGCATCTTTATTTTCATTTCCTATAATTATATTTACTGCAGATATATTATTCTCATCAGTGGCATTAATAGTTATTTCAACTATCTCTCCAATATTTGCAACCGATTTGCTTAATCTCAAATCTAGCAGCTTTGGTGGAAAGGAATCATAAACACATGATACAGAACTGCCATTGTCACTTGGTAAATTTTTTATTGTTCCACATTCATTTTTATCAATATAGTATCTGATTTTTGTGTTATTTGGAAAACATTCTGTATGATTGATTGTCCAGTTTTCAATGCAAGTTTGGGTTTTATATCCAATACTTAAATCATAGAGCACAGGGGTTGAACTGCCATTTGATGATAAAATAGCTTTTAGCCTTATTTTTTTATTTGATGAACTTGTGGAGTTAATATTACTATCTAAAATTAAATCCCAAGAATTGCCTGAATCTAATGAATAGTAATAGCTAATATTCTGATTGTTTAATAGCGCAGATTTTTGGAATGAGTCAAAGTTTAATAAACTGCTAATCTCAAAATCTTTTGTTTCAATAATAGCTGATGATGGATAGTTAGTTGCTGTTGACACTAATGCTATATCATTAAAAGCTGGGGTGTTTATGCCGTCACTTTCAAATATAGCAAGATATTGACCCCAATTGTCTCCATTATGGATATTATTTATTTCAGTTCCTGAGTTTGTGTAGTAATCACTCTCTGAATTAGGGCCATACCACAGTTTGTTAATTACATCATTTTGATTGTGTGCGGTTCTTATCTTAAATTTAATTGAGGTGTCAGAAGGAATATATGCATTAAAACTTATATTCTCCCATATTAGATAAGGGCTATTATATGCCTGTGAAGTGAAATTGCCTGAGAACTCATATAGAGTCTCTTCAGAGGCTAAGTCTATGACAGGTTCTGGCTCTAAATAGCTTCTAACAAGAATTTCATCTATATAGCCAATTGCCTGCCCAACCTCAAAAACAACATCCCCAAACTCGTAAATATCATCGTCATTGCCAGAGAGCATTAGTATATTGTTATACCACAGCCTCAGGTTTTCACCCCAAACAGCAAAGGCAAGATTGAATAATGTGCCATCACTTGGATGATAAATGCTAGTAGTATTTTTTTTAACATATTTTGTTCTTTTTTCTTTTGCAATCGCAGGAGAAGGATACTCATTGCCTGAAATATGTGCTGTATAATATTCATCATCTTCAGTCCATCTCAATGCAATGCCTACTGTGGAATTTTCTGTATAGCTGTCTGATACAGAGTAAGTTACTTTAGCATAAACATCCTTTATATTTAATCCCAGTCTTAATCCAGAATCATGATCCTCAGTTGTATTAAACAAAACCTCTCCATGATTATAGCTGAGATTCATGAAACTATTACAGCTGCCATGATAGCAGAGCCAGTTGCCTAACTGGTAGTTACTTAATGTGTTAGTAGAGAAATCGTCCCA
>CAZBGH010000026.1:7130-13233 GCA_964491335.1 uncultured Methanosarcinales archaeon
GAATCCCACCAATTTGATTTGCTATTTAACTTTAAGCTTCCACCTGAATGATTTAAATTGTCAAATGCTCCATTCTTAAAATCATCATCAGTTGTTTGTGTCCAAACTGAAATATTTTTAATTGCAACAAGCTTTACTTCACCGTTGCTAACATTTATTAAATTATTATCGTAAATATAATCTGATGGAGAATCAAAGCTCCAGTTTTTAATATTTGAGGAGACTTCATAAATTGTTAAACCAACATATGTTGGCTTTAATAATAAACCAATTCCTATGGTCAGTATAGCAATCAATAAAAATAAGTCATAGCTAATTACTGTTCTGGTAGTTTTCATGTTTTTATTTCTTCATTTATCTTCTCTGCTTCTTTCCTTGCATTCTTAAGCTTCTTAGCATCTATTTTTTGTTTCAAGTAAATTTTTATTATTTTTTTACTATTTTATCTTAACTTAATTATTTAATTATATTCTTATTAATCTATTATTGAGGTAAATCCTTTCTTGAGAAGTATCTTTAAAAAGCTTACTTTTTGGTGGCAAAGTAGGATTGTAGAAGAATGCAAAGATGTATTATATTTCAATAGAAATCTTTATTCCATATTTTGGGGAGGTTATTGCAGACAGAATCTCTCCAGTCTTTATATCAATCTTCTCTGATTTTGTTATAGTTTTAATATCTTTCTCTAGGTCTTTAACATATCCATCATATTTGTCAGTTGAAATAACTATATTTTTAATAGGAGCTACTATAGAGAGTTTCTTTTCAGTTTTAAATTTTCTTACAACTGATATTATATCTACCGCTACATCTCCAGCCTCTTCAACTTTCTCATCAATAAG
The DNA here is from genome assembly GCA_964491335.1 of uncultured Methanosarcinales archaeon. Taxonomy (GTDB): domain Archaea; phylum Nanobdellota; class Nanobdellia; order Woesearchaeales; family JACPIF01; genus JACPIF01. The sequence continues at coordinate 7,973 of CAZBGH010000026.1, forward strand.
TTTATTATTTATCCTAGGCCAGTTTGAAAGATGTATACTTTTCTTTTCTTCTATACTTGAGAAGTATAAGCTATAAATTTCTTCAGTTATATAAGGCATTATGGGGGCAATTAGTTTAATTATGGTGAGAAGCGAGTAATACAAAGTATAGCTTGCAGATTCATAGGCATCTTTGGGATATTTTTCTTTATTGTATAACCTATCTTTTACGATTTCAAGATAGTTATCACAAAAAATATGCCAGAAGAAGTACTCAACCTTGCTCTTAACTTTATAATACTCATATTTATCAAAGGCTTTTGTGCAAACTCCTATTAGTCTGTTTAACTTAGACAAGATCCACTTATCAATTAACTGTAATCTTATATCAGCATTTTCTGATGAATAATCTTCCAGGTGCATTAACACAAATTTTGATGCATTCCATAACTTAGTTGTAAATCTATGTCCTGTCACAATATCCTTTTCCTGGTAAGGAAGATCGTCTCCTAGTTTGCTTCCAGCTGCCCAAAATCTCAGAGAATCTGCACCAAATTTGTCAAGAATCTCTTGTGGGGCAATTATATTCCCTAGGCTTTTTGACATTTTCTTTCCATGAGGATCTAAAGCATGCCCAGAAATAGCAACATCATGCCAAGGGTTAGTTTTATAGTGTAACTGACTTTTTACTAATGTGTGGAATAACCAGAACGTGATTATGTCATGAGCTTGCGGTCTTAAGTTCATTGGAAATAATTTTTTGTATACAGGTTTATCCTTAAACAATTCAGTAGCAATCTGAGGAGTTAAGGATGAAGTTGCCCAAGTATCAAAAACATCTTTCTCAGCTATGAAATCTTTACTACCACATTTACATCTCTCTTTTGGGCTGTTCTTTAGTGGGTCAATAGGTAAATCTTCAACATTGGCAATTATAGTGTTATTACATTCTTTGCAATACCAGATAGGGAAAGGAACTCCAAAATATCTTTGCCTGGAGATACACCAGTCCCATTTTAATCCTTTAACCCAATTATCATACCTTGTTCTCATATGTTTTGGGTGCCATTTAATCTGCCTTCCAGCTTTTAAAAAGGCCTTTTTCAGATCTAAATATTTCACATACCATTGCTTTGTCCTAATATATTCTATTTGAGTGCCGCATCTCTCATGCGTGTTTACTATATGGGTTATTCTCTCACTTTTAATTAAATTTCCAGATTTCTCTAATTCTTTTAAAATTAATTTCCTTGCATGTTCTGATTTTAAACCCTTTAAAATTCCTGCATTTTCATTTAAAGTTCCATCATAATTCATAATATCTACTGGCTTTATCTCTGGATGTCTCAACATCCATTCTATACATTCCACTCCTCCATACGTGCAATAATAAACTAAACCTGTAGCATATTTCATGTCAGTATATTCATCAGCTATAATGGGAACTTTTCTTTTGTATATTGGTAGAATTACATATTTTCCAGTATATTTCTTGAACCTATTATCTTTTGGGTGAAAAGAGACTCCAACGCAGGCAGGCATTAGTTCAGGTCTTGTTGTTGCAATAGTAATGCTATCATTTTCACCTTCAATGTCAAGCTTAATATAATTAAGAGTGCTTTCAAACTCACTGTCCTTTAATTCAACCTGTGCAATTGCAGTCTGACACTTTGGGCACCATATAATTGGGGCTAGAGTTCTATAGACTCTTCCCATATTATAAAGCTCAATAAAGGATCTTTGAGAGATTCTTCTACAATGTTCATCTATTGTAGAGTAGTAGATTGAAAAATCGCAACTCATGGCTATTCTTTTCCAGTCTTCTATAAATGCTGGTGTAATCTCTTTTAGAGTCTCTAAGCATAGTTTTATGAAGTCTTCTCTAGACATTTTCTTGCTGATGACATTTTTTAGACTTTCAATTAATCTTTCTGTTGCTAGGCCATTATCGTCAGTTCCAAATGGATAGAAAATATTAAAGCCTCTCATTCTCTTATATCTCACAATAAAATCCTGTTGGCTGTAACTGAAGGCATGTCCTAAGTGCATGTTTCCAGAGACAGTAGGAGGTGGTGTGTCAATACTATAAACTGGCTTATCAGAGTCTGGATCAAACCTATAGACTTGTTCTTTCTCCCAACATTGTCTGAGCCTTTTCTCTGCTTCTTTGAAGTCATAGTTTTTGGATAGTTCCATTACTATGAAATTAAATAGAAACCTTATTTAAACTTTCCCAAGAAGCCAATTAATAAGCCACTTATACCAACAATGCTATGCAAGATTGTGTCTAGCCTATTAAATGCATCCAGATTTCCAAAATCTGGAAAAGTCCATCCAAACAATGCAACAAAGGTAAAAAATGCACCATTAGCAAGGCAGAAAGGTTTCCAAAATCTAGGGTTGTTCCAGCCGTAATAAAGAATGATAATGCCAAATAAAACATGAAATATTTTGTGCCAAGTTTCTGGTCTGTGAGCAAAATTAAGGTAGTCTGTAACTAAGCTAACTACGACTAGGATAAAGAATATGCCAATAATTCTAGTATACCATTTTTGGAGTATTTGCAAGTCCATAAAACATTTGTTTGATATTAAGTATCTAAATCTTTCATTCTTCTATTAAAAATATCAGCCTATAGCGTTCCTTTCACCTAACTTCAGCATATCTATATTAGTAAATAGTTTGATTCTTTTCTGTTTCTTTAAATGAGGATCATGCGTCCAAATTCCATCTAATTTGAAGGCAATAGCTGTGGCAAGAATTGGCACATCACCTAGGTCGTCTATCTCATTCTTGCACTCTTTTATGAAGTTCTTATAATCTGCTTCTGGAATAATCTCAATATGTTCAAAAATCAAAGTCAAGAGTTTTTCAAATTCTTCATCGCTAAGATTTGTCTTGGCTTTTAATTCTTTCTTATGTTCGTGTATTTCCGTTATTGTATAGTCTGGTGTTACGAATTCAAAATTCTTATTGAACAAAATGCTTCTTGTAGTGCTTTCTTTTACTAGAGCAGCAATTATTCTATTAGTATCTACTACAATCTTCATGGGATCAATCCATGTCTCTTTGCGATTCCACGCTTTATTTTGTGCCCTATCTTCTCTGCATCTTCCTCTGTTAACTTACTTTTTGCAAGAAGCTTGTCCATAAGTTCTAGTTTTCTTGCATGGTCCCATAAAGCTTGTCTAGCTATTTCACCCCATTTTATTTCATTATGCCTTTTCATAATTTCATGTAGATCTCCTGGAACAGCTAACGTCATATTTGTCACTTTTATCACCTAAGTAAATTAAGTTAATTTACTTATTTAAATATTTTGTTTTTATAATGATTTTTGCAAGAGGCATAGTCTTATATTAAGTACAATATTATTTGTAATTAAATTAAGGTAATCATTTATTAGGCTAACTAACACTAGCATAAAGAATATACCAATTAACCTCGTGTATCATTTTTGCAATTCTTTACTATTCATAAAAGAGTAATGATCTTATGCTTATATATTAAATCTTTCAAAAAAATCTCCTATCTTTCCAAAAACTACAAACTCAACCAAAAAATATTTAAAACAGATAAGTAATTAAAGCGGATAAGTAATAATGCCCATGGAAACAATAGATAACATTCAAGAATTTGGTAAGCGATGGAAAGAGACAGGTTTTGACGCAGCAGCAGTAGTTAGAGACAAATATCGTAAAACTATGAATAGGCCGTATATGCTACATGCACGTGAAATATCTGAAACAGCTCTTATTAATGCTGGAGGTAGTTTTGCTGTATGGACCGCTATAGATACTATTTTTAGACAACCTCTCATCTATGCATTAGTTGATGCAGATTCCGCAAAAATAGGCTCAATTATTGGAGCAGGGTTAGTTACTGGTATAGAAGCAGCAGTGCAATCTTATAGAGTGACTTAGAGTAGTATTCTATAAGCGAATATAAAACTATTAAAACCTATTCTACTTTCTTCTTGCTATGCTATGGACAAAGAAATATAATCCAAAAAAACTTGCAGATGTGGTAGGACAAGCAGAAGCTGTTAATCAGCTAAGAGAATTTTTACAGAACTTTAGCAAGCAGAGGAAAAAGGCTTTACTGCTGTACGGTCCATCAGGAACTGGCAAGACAAGTGCAGTTTATGCTCTTGCATATGAATCTAATCTTGAGATTTTAGAAATAAATGCATCAGATTTGAGGAATAAGGAACAGATTGAATCAGTGCTGGGAAATGCAATAAAGCAGAAAAGCTTGTTTCATCGTGGGAAATTAATTCTCGTTGATGAGATAGACGGCTTGAATACTATGGAGGATAGAGGTGGAATTTCTGCTTTAGCTAAGATTATTACTGAGACATATTTTCCAATAATCATGACTACAACTAATCCTTTTGATTTTAAATTTAGTTCTTTAAAGAATAAGAGCAAGTTAGTTGCATTTCAAGCAGTTGATCATAATGCTATTTTTACTCTACTAAAGAAAATAGCAGAAAATGAGAATTTAGAATATAATGAAACAGACTTGAAAAAGCTAGCAAGGATGTCAGGAGGTGATATTAGGGCAGCAATAATTGATTTACAAATACTTTCAATAGTTGATAATAAAGTTCATTCAGAAGATATTGATTTACTTTTAAATAGAAATAAAATAGAGAGCATGATTAATGCCTTAATTAAGGTTTTTAAGAGTTCTGATGCAAGTATTGCGTCACATGCTTTTGACAGTGTAGATGAAGATTTGGACAGCATATTCCTGTGGGTTGAGGAAAATATACCTATTGAATATAAGAATGCTAGAGATCTGGCAAATGCTTATGATATGCTTTCTAAGGCTGATGTATATAGAGGCAGAATAAAGAGAAGAAATGACTGGCGTTTCATGGTTTACAGCTATTCTTTCCTTACTACAGGCATTGCAGGATCTAAAGAAGAAAAGTATAGAGGCATTACTATTTACAAGCCAACTGGAAGGTTATTAAAGATATGGATGGCTAATCAGAAGAACCTTAAAAGAAAGGCTATAGCTGCTAAACTAGCTGAGAGAACACATTGCTCTAAGAAAGAGGCCTTTAAAACAATTCCACTCATTAAACCATTATTTAAGGATAATAATGTGTCTAAGCATCTAGCTAATGAGCTAGACTTAGAAGGTGAAGAAGTAGAGTGGTTAAGAAGATAGACAATAAAGACTTTTAATTTTTGCTATTTACTTTGTAAGGAGGCTTAAAGCCTATTGAATCTCTTCCTTCGATTGATTCTAAATACATCTGATAAGGAATC
>CAZBGH010000027.1:0-13220 GCA_964491335.1 uncultured Methanosarcinales archaeon
TTTTTTGTAATATTATTCAAAAATGGTGAAATTTCAGTAAAAACTGTTCATCACCAGCATTCGACTTAGAATCTGTGACCCGTAGATGCGACAGAGAGATAAATAAAAAGATTTTTAAATAAATCAGCTTTTATTGTCACTTATGAAAATAACATGGCTTAATCACGATTGCTTTAGAATAAATGCAAGTGGTAAAGTCATTTACACAGATCCTTTTCAGATTGAGGAGCAAAAAGAAAAGGCTGATATTTTACTTATTTCTCATGGACATTTTGATCATATGAGTAAGGATGATGTTAAAAAAGTAATTAAGCAGGAAACAAAGATAATAACAAGTGAAGAAGGTGCAAAAGCATTAAAATGCTTCTCTCTCAAACCTGGGGAAATCAAAGAGTTTGATAACATAAAGCTGGAAGGGGTTTATGCTTATAATATCAACAAATTTAGAGAGCCAGGAAAACCTTTCCACCCAAAAGGCGAAGGTCTAGGTTTTATAATACATACTGAAGGAAAAAGAGTTTATCATGCTGGCGACTCTGATGCAATACCAGAGCTTAAGAATTTGAAAGCAGATGTAGCACTCTTGCCAGTAAGCGGGATATATGTAATGACTGCAGAGGAAGCTGTTGAAGCTGTGAAGATGATAAAACCTAAGATTGCAATACCAATGCATTTTGGTGCAATTGTGGGTAGTGTTGCAGATGCTCAAGAATTCAGGAAAATGGTAGAGGAGCAAACTAAAACAAAAGTTGTAGTTCTTTCTAAAGGTAGTAGTTATGAGTTTTAATGAGTCTCACTTAACTCTTCTTCATAAGCTTTTACAACCTGTAATGTGGTATATTTTGTATCCTCTCTGATTTTTATGTGGTCTATACCTCTTGAAGTTTTTACATCAAAAAACTCTTCTATAGTTATATCTCTTTCCAATAATTCTACTATCTGACCAAGAGAAATATAATGACCATATCTCTTAATAAATGGTCCTGCTAAATTAAGTATTCTTTGTAAATCTTCATCTACTAAAGTAACAATGTCAACTGTCGCAGGAGGGAAACCAAGCTTATCCTTATCCAGTATTGGTGGTAGTCCTACTAATCGAAGTGTTCTGATAACAGATGCTCTATCATATTCTATATCCTGTAATTTTAACAATTCCGTAATACGGTTTTCAGGCAAGTAAGCTTTTGCTAAGTATAATCTATTAACATCACTAGGATTTAATCTTATATCATCTTCACTGCTTCCTAGATTTACGTATCTTATACGTGATGCATCTTTATCTTGAGTTTCTGCATCAGTAATCAAAAAATAATCTTCATCTACCTTGAAAGGTACCCTTGAAGTTGGAATGTATTCATTACTGGATTTTTTATCTCCAAAAGTAACTAAATTTTGAGGAATGTTTTCTGGTACAAAATTTTCAGTGAAAGTATCTACTACTTTCCGAGATCTATTAGAATCCCTAAAGCCCCTTATAGGAAACACAACATCATAAAAATTACCAACTGAGTTTCCAAGAACAACTCTTGAATCATTTCTGGTGAACACTTCTATCACCTCTAAATCAACTAATTTCTCAAAAATCTCAGGACCTAAATAAAATTTTGTAAGAAAATCTTGTTCTTCCATAGATCTTCTTCGATCATGCCTATGATGTAGACGAAGGACTTCATATCCAGAAATCAAACCATTTTCTGAGAATATCAGGTTTGTACTTATTAGTGAATCAATATACGCAGGTGCTAAACCAAGTGCCTGTCCAACTTCTCTTCTTTTGTAATACCCTTTTTCCTCAAAGACTACTTTGTCACTTTCTGAAGACCTAGATACAACCCAAGATTTAGGTCTTACCTTCTGGTAATTTTTAGAGATAATGTCAATTAAGATATCTCTTTCATGACCCCTGTCGATTTTGTCTAGTTCTTCTTGTGATAATTTCAAGACCACATCTTCTGGTTCATAAGCTATTGGATCTTGAGTTGTAGAAGAATTATGCTTTTCTAAATGATTAAGTATATTACTTACCTCTTCGCAAAAACCCTGTCCATGGATAAATATCGTATTTAATTCCTTAAAAGCTTTCTTTAATAATTCTACTAGACGTGGATCTTTTAGTATCTCGCTTAAATCCATTTTTGTCTCCAAATAATAATATTTAGGGTATTTATTTCACATATTCCAATACCTACTCCAACTATTAAACTTTTTTGTTAAATTGGGTTAAATAGAAAATGTCAATATAGTAGTTAAACAAGCAAAGCTGATTGGCTTAGTGTTTTAACTCTTTTTCCATTGCGGCCTGTTTAAATTTCTCACTTATTACCTTGTCAAAAAGTTCAGCTATACTTTTGACATAAAGGTTTTTCATATTTAACGTAAATAATTTTGCATTACCTCTATTTCTGGTGTATATTACAAGCTTTGATTTTTCAATTTCATGCTACATTCTAAATAATGTTATTCTATTTATTCCTGCCTCTTCTGCAACGTCACTTATGGAATGAAGTATGTCTGCCTTTTAGTGCTATAAAACAGAAAGATTTAAATATTAATAATGATTAATGATTCATTATGAATAGTAAATGATAAAATGATAGTTACAATAAGCAAAGGACAGCAAATAACAATACCTGCAAAATTAAGAAAAGACCTGGATTTGAAAGTAGGTAGTAAAGTAGAATTGGTCAGGGAACAAAATAAAATAATAATTCAACCTATTGAAGGTGATTTAGATAGACTATTTGAGGAGGCGAAAAATATAAAACCGCAACATAAACTAACAGCAAAGCAAATGGATGAATTAAATGAGAGGTTATTTAGATGAGATTTATAGATAGCAATATTTTAGCTTATGCCTTTTATGATCATGAGAATAGAGAAAAATGCCAAAAAATATTAAAGAGCGGTGGCATAATTAATACAGTAAATCTAATTGAGACTTATAATATAATTCAATTTGAAGTTAACCGAGAATACGCAACTAAATCTATAAAGTCATTACTTAAGTCTAATTTAGATATTATAGATGTGAATATTAACTTGATTTTCGAAGCATTGAGAAGAGCACTAAAGTATAAAAATCTAAAATTTATAGATTTAATTCATTATTCTTGTGCTCTCATGAATGATTGCAATAGCATTATTAGTTACGATAAAGATTTTGATAATTTAGATATCCCTAGAGAAGAACCTTAAGTTTTAAATAGAACTACTGAATTTTCTAAGATTTATAATATTATATTTTTTATCCAAATGGAGCAATTAAAAGAAGAGCAACTAGAGAAACTAAGAAGATTAACTTTTCAGGCTATTAAATTAGTTTTTAATTTTAAAGATAAAGAAAATCTTGAACAGCCACTATACATTAAAATATTTGTTGATGATATACTAATAGCAATTGCTCATGGAGAAGGACTAAGAAAAAGTGAAAAAGCACTTAAACTTGTACCTTTAGAAATAAAGTCAAGGGTTGAGTTGGACTTAAAGAAGTTTGAAATGATTTACAGTGATGCAGTTTCTTTTGCAACATACTATCCTAAAGATGAACGTACCCTATAATGTTATTACTCTATAATGATTAAAATTAGAAAAATTTATATACTACCTCTTCCATATATTTTGATATTTAATGTCTATTAACCTTTGGGGTATAATAATGACTGAACCAATGATTGTTAGATTGAATGGAACTAGGGGGTCCAGAGTCACATCACAATTACCCTATCAAGCCTTTGGTACTGATACTTCATCTGTGACAGTTTCGAAAGGTGATGACAATATTATATTAGATACAGGTTCAGGTATTTCAAATTATTCAGAGTTTCTTATCGAACAAGCTGGGGGTATAGAAAATTATCAAAGATTGCCTCCAGATAGTAAAAGATATAGTGTTCTCCACTCGCATTTCCATAAAGACCACTTAGTAGATTTAGATTCCTTCCAACCTGTATACATGCTTGATGTAGAGCTTAGATTTTTTTCACCAGCTCTATTAAACTCAAATAGAAGAGGCAAGTTCGAGCTAGTCACATCAGAGTTTCTTCTTAGTACCTTAATGGGTGGAAGTGAGTATCCAGTAAGATTTAGTGAGGCAGATAGACAAAACCCAAATGAACCTTTCCTGCAATGCAAAAAAGAATTCTTCCCTATAACTGCGTATGGTAAGGATGTCAAAGAAGGAATACAGAAATTATTAGGCAGGGAATTATTGACTGAATTTAAAGTTGGAAAAATGTTAGTTATGCCATTTGAGCTTGATCACCCAGGTGGAGCAGTAGGATATCGTATTGAGGACACAGAAAGTGGAGCTACAGTTGCTTATGTAACTGACACTGTTCACCGTCCAGGTAAGGTTGATCACAATATACTTAATGGTATAGAAGGTGCAGATCTGGTAATTTATGATAGTTCTATGGCACCAGATGGGCTAGACATCAGTGATTTGTTAAAAAATACTCCTACGGAATTCCATAAATTTATTGATGTTAGAAAATTCAGTAACTATCCTCATTATGGGCATAGTGATATAGAGAGTGGTGCTACACTTGCTCAAATGGCACATGCTATTAAACTTATAGGTTTTCATCACGAACCACATCATTCTGACATCGTTATAAGATATATAGAGCAGTACATAAAAAGAAAATGTCCTGATGTTGATGTGGATATGGCTGTCCAAGGTTCAGTCTTATCTGTAGAGAAAGGAAGAGTTACTTACCTTAAAAAACCGCCTGTTGAGGAGATTATTCAGCAACTTCATCCATTATATCTTAAAAAATAATAGAGAGTCTATTATTTCCTATTCTTTATCTCTTCCAAACACTTCCCCAAAAACTCGTCAGCCTTCATACTAAAAGTATCTCGAGGATTCTTAGCGTCTCTCCATCTGATAGCTAATATATTGTTATCTATTTCCTTCTGTCCTATTACTATAACATAATTAACCTTCTGTAGCTCAGCCTCTCTTACTTTATAATTTATAGACTCAGCTTTATCATCTAATTCTACTCTAAGTCCAGCTTCTTCATATCGTTGTTTTATTTTCTGTGCAAGTTCCACAAAACGCTCAGCAACTGTAAGGATCTTAACTTGCACAGGACTCAACCATAAAGGAAGTTTTGCCGCATAATGCTCAACTAATATTCCTATAAATCTCTCAATACTACCAAGTAATGCTCTGTGAATCATGACAACTCTGTGCTTTGAACCGTCTTGACCAATATATATTGCATCAAATTTCTCAGGTAGCTGAAAATCAAGCTGTATAGTTGCAAGCTGCCAGCTTCTCCCTAGAGCATCTTTTATGTGGAGATCAATCTTAGGTCCATAGAATGCTCCTTGCCCAATATTTATATCATATTTTATTCCTTTACTATCCAGAGCTTTTCTTAGAGCTTCCTCTGCCTTAGTCCACTGTTCAATTTTTCCCATGTGCTTTTCAGGTCTAGTGCTTAGCTCAATTCTATATTCAAAATCAAATGTATCCTTATAGATGAAACTTGTAAAGTCTAATAATCTAAATATCTCTTCTTCAATCTGCTCATATATTAGAAAGATATGAGAGTCGTCTTGTGACATTTTTCTAACTCTAGTAAGACCAGCAAGTGTACCAGATAATTCATTCCTGTGCAGTGCTGCAAAATCTGCAATCCTTAGTGGCAATTCCTTATAGCTTCTTGATCTTGACTTATAGATAAGTATGTGTGAAGGGCAATTCATTGGTTTTAGTGCATAATCCCTCCCTTCTACCTTTAAAGTGAACATATTTTCTTTAAAATGTTCCCAGTGGCCTGATGTAATCCATAAAGATTTATCATATATTAACGGTGTAATTACCTCATCATAACCCCTTTTTTTGTATTCATTTCTAATGAATTTTAAAAGCTCATTATAGATAATTGTTCCTTTTGGATAGAAGAGTGGGGCCCCAGGACTTTCTTCAAAGAAATTAAACCATTCTAACTCTTTGCCTAGCTTTCTATGGTCCCTTTTCTCAGCCTCTTCAAGCAGCTTTAAGTAATTGTCTAGTAATTCCTGAGAAGGAAAAGAAATACCATAGATTCTTTGTAATTGTTTATTCTTAGCATTTCCTCGCCAATAAGCTCCAGCTATCTTTGTTAGTTTAAAAGCCTTTATTAAACCTGTTGAAGGTATATGAGGACCTTTGCATAAGTCAACAAAATCCCCTTGCCTATAAGCAGAAATCTCACCTTCTTTCATCTCATCAATTAGCTCTAATTTATATTCATTAGTTCCAAATATTTTCATAGCCTCCTTTTTTGTGAGCTCAATCCTCTCCACTTGGTAATCCTTCAAAGCTATCTCCCTCATTTTTCTTTCTATGTTCTCTATATCTTTTGGAGTAAAAGGTTTATCATTATCTATATCATAATAGAAACCTTCCTCAATTGCAGGACCTATTGTAAGCTTTGCTCTTGGAAATAGTTCCATAACAGCCTGTGCAAGTAGATGGGAGGTACTGTGCCTAAAGACACTTTCACCTTCTTTATCTTTAAAGGTTAGAATTCTTAGCTTGCCTCCTTTCTTAAGAGGGACAAATAAGTCAATTAACTTATCATCAAGCTTTGCTACAAATGCAGTTGATTTAAACTGTTTTAAATCTGTGTCTATAATATATTGAACAGATATTCCAGAAGGATATTCTTTTGTAGAGCTGTCTAGGAATTGTATGCTTATCTTTTCATTACTTCCTTCTTGCTTTGCTTTTGGTTTCTTTGCCATAGTGAAAGTCTATTTTAGTGTTTTTCTTATATAATTTGTGGTTGAAGTAAATAAAGCTCTCTAATTTCATCTTCCAATAAGTACCCAAAAGATTTCCTATCTGGGCTAAAAGTATCTCTACTAACATCAATCAATAAATCACTTAAAACTTCACCAGTTTCACATAACTGAACAGCATTTTCTAATTGTCCTATTCTAATTCTACCTCCTTTATCTATGACTATTACATAAGGCTTACTATTATTATCTATTTGTCTTTGTAATTCTTGCAAGTTAAATAGGGCTTAAATTGTCAATCTGTCTTGTTTCAATATATAGCATTTTTATTCCCTCCGATTATACTTTTGTTAATTATTAGTTTTCACCAAACAAAATTCAAAAAGAACCAAGTTTCTTAACAAGACTATATGCCCAAAAACTCCTTGTAGGTTTACAGGACCCAAGAAGAAATTAAACTTAAAGTCTTTTGTGTTAAGAAACAATGAAACAGCTTTTAGGCTGTGTTTGTAGTTGTAGAAGTAGTAGAATTTGTATTCAAGAACAAATTTACCAAAGATGAAATTAAATTCTTCATAATTTATATGAAATCTAGCTTATATTTAAAACTATCGCTCTTTATTCAAGAGATCTTTAACTTTGGGATTTGTTTATTCAATTCCATTAATCAAATTTCATTAATCATACTCCAAAGGGTCAATTCTTTCTATAGAATTAATTTTATCTAACTCAGAATCAGCAGAAATTACCGCTTCCACATTAGAAAATCATTTAAATTGTACAAATTTAGTTTATTTCATGGACCTAAATCTTCTAGTTGTAAAAGAATTATTAGCTCTTAGTGATGATGATGCTAGACTATATGAGGGTTTAGATTTATCTACCATTTTAAGAAATTTAGGATTTAGCAGATCACACCATAAAAGTATTACAAAAGTTACAAAAAATAGGTATATTGCAGATGGTAGTATTTCTTATTATTATAATCCAAAATTAGATGAATTTGCACCAAGATATAATCTTTTTACTTTTGCTCAATCAGATAATGAAATTAGCGAGACACCATTTGCCACTGTCTATCAAATGAAAGTCAGAAAAGATTTAAGTACTGATACCATATATCATGCAGACGTAGCAATTAGAATTCCAATGATAACAGATGCTTTGACTGGATTAAATTACTTAATACGTGAATATATAAGTGATGGTCTATATTGGCCTATGAAAGTGATAGAAGCTGAGTTGCTTCAAATCTTATTTGACTTAGACCCTCTTAGAAGCGATCAATAACAAGATCAAGATAGAATAAGTTGTACATCAGAACATTGTACCCTAGAGAAGGCAAGCGGCTAGTTTACAATCCTAATCCAGGGACTAAAAGCATCACTATTTCTAAGGGAAGTGAGAGTGAACATATAATCTAAAGATTGGTATTTACTATCCAGAAAATCCATTTTGAATTTGTCAAAAAACACCAATCACAGATTAGTGATATTCTGGTGTAATAAATTTGACAATAGAAAGCTTTTTATACTATTACTATTAAAAATAATATAATAAATAATAAATATATAAATAATAATAGTAATATAGATAATATTAATGATAATATTAATACTAACAGTAATAGACAAGATAGTCGGATAATGATGACCATGATGACAGTAAAGCTTAGGAAGAAATAATTATAGGTTGATACATATAGTAATATAGGGTAATAGCAGATATGAAAGATAAAAATATAGAGCCGGATGAGTCTAAATTTATAGGAAAGGCTAAACTAACTAGACAGGGGCAGGTTACTTTACCTCTTGAGGGGAGGAAAGATTTGGGTATATCTCCAGAATCTGAGGTTTATTGGTATAGGGTTAATAACTGTCTAATTGTAATTAAAGATATTATGAACCCGAGAGACTTAGTTAATTATCTCCTAAAGAAAAAGAAATAAAGTATGATGTAAAAATAGGTATAATAAAAAAAAGTTAATCAAAAATTAAATTTGAATAATATGCAACAAAAATTAACTTTAACTATAACATTTGCAAATGAGTGATTTTGTGTATGCAGTAGTCAGCCAATTATTGAAGTCCAGCTATATGTGGCGGACAAGGATACAAGGTAACCAAACAATTGCAAATTATAATAATACACAAAATAAATATGTGGTGGATAAGATATATAAAGATTCAAGGATAATGTGAGTAATAAATAATTTTAAAAAAATCAAATAATGAGTTAAAATGGCTTTAATATATGGTATATTAAACAATCTTGGCTTGTATGCATTCTTATCGTTAGTGCCTTTTATCATAATCTATCTTAGAAAACCAAGGCCAGTTGAAAAAGTATTTCCTTCTTTGCTTTTCTTTATGGAGGAGCTTAAGAGCCAAAGAAATTATTATTTTATTGAAAAACTCATAAGAAATTTGCTTTTTTTCATTCAACTTTTTACAATATTATTACTCTCCATTGCAGCTGCGGAACCTTATCTAGTACTGCCAAGAGAGGATACAAGTGCAAATACTATCTTAGTGATAGATGGCTCAGCTAGTATGAAAACAAAGGTTAATGCACAATCTACAAGGTTTGAGCAAGCAATAGAAGAAGCAAAAAATCATCTTGATGGAAGGATAACTATTATACTGACTGCAAATGTACCTTCAGTTGAGCTTGAGAAGGGAAATAAGGCTGAGGCTTTGAATGTCCTTAAAACTTTAAAGGCAAAAGATACCCCCTCCAATATCGAAGCTGGCATGAGCCTTGCTCAGGCTACCCTTGGCAATGAAAAGGCTAACATATACGTTTTAAGTGATTTTATAACAACTGATGAAAATGATCAGCCATTACAAGCTAAAAGATTGCTAAGTGCACAGGGAAATAGTGTGAAGTTCATAGAATTAGGCTCTAAATCTAAAAATGTAGGAATTATAGATCTTCAGTTGAATAAATTATCAGCCAAAGTATATGTGAAAAATTATAATGGGGAAAAAGAGAGTGTGACAGTTTCTCACGTTCAAAATAAGAAAGTAATAGCACAGAAACAGTTAAGTATATCACCTTATTCTATTGAAGTAGCTGAATTTTCTGTACTCCCTGCAATTAGTACATTTGAACTTTCAACTAAAGATGATTTTGAATTGGATAATAAGATATTTCTAAGCTCTCCTCAGCACTTAAAGATAAAGGTGCTTTTGATCACTAATGCAAAAAATAGCCCAATTGAAAGTGCACTAAGAGCCTCAGACGAGATTGAATTAGAGCTCAGAGAGCCACCCATAGTTAATCCAGATAATGTTGAGCATGATGTAATAATAGTAAGTAGAATCGATAAAACACTTTATGTGCCAGGTGATTTTGTCACACTTGCAAATTATGTGGCAAAAGAGCATTCAATTGTTATTGCTGCCCAAGAGGACCTAAAGGATTTGAAGCTTGGCGGACTTTTGCCAGTTCAGCTAGAAGAGTATAAAGGCTCATCAAATGTGGAGTTAAAGGTAATCAATTCCTATACTAAGGATGTGGAATTAGGCAAAGTCAATAAATATTGGAAAACCACTGCAAGCAATACAACGTTACCTATTGCAGTTGCGCAGGATAATAGTCCCATACTTCTTTATACAACAAAAGAAAAGGGAAAAATATTTTATTATGGCATTATAGATTCACAAAGCGATTTCCCAACATCTGTCTCATACCCAATCTTCTGGCTCAGTCTGATAAAGAACCTAGCTGGATCTGAAGATATAAATGATTACAACAAAAGAACAAGTGATAATGAATATTTAAAATATAATGAAATTGGCGTTTATGATGTCCTTAATAAGAAGGTTGCTTTAAATCTGCTTGATGAAGGAGAATCAAATATTGCAAATGAGGAAAAACTTAAGCAAGTAGAGGATAATCTTGTGGTTGAAGAAGGGAAAAAGGAGGGAGATGTTCCTATTACTAACTTTATTTTAATGGCAGCTTCTTTAATGATATTACTTGAATTACTCTATATTAAAAAGAGGGGGGATATATGACTATATACTATTTCCAGTACCCAATTGTATTTATCATTTTATTAGGCTTTATCCTGCTTCTACTTATGCTGCTAAACCATGATTTTATAAAGTTCAAATCAAAAGAGGAACAAAGTGCTCATAGACAATCAAGAAAAAAATTAAGGGTTTATATAACTGGCTCTAGAATTGCTATTTTTCTATTTATTGCTATGGCAATTGCATCTCCATATACTTTTAGCAGAATCACCATTCCTGGGAATCCTTCCCTTTCTATCCTGGAAGATAAGTCAAACTCTTTTACAATCTTTGAGCAGGGAATTGGAGAAAAAATAAAAAATGAACTTGAAAATAAGTTTCCTGTAATAAAAAGGGATCTTGTAGAGGGTAATAACTCAGCTATTGGTGATGCATTATTAAATAATATGCAGGGTAACGATAATCTTCTTTTGATAACTGATGGAAATAACAATGAAGGAAAGGAGCTAAGCAGCATGATGTATTTTGCTGCATCAATTAATACAACCATAAGTGTTTTAGAGCTTAATCCCACTAGTAATGATGTTATTTTATCTATATCCGGCCCAAGCGAGTCTATAATAGGAACTGAAAATACACTTTTTGTTGATGTAAAGCAGGTAGGTAAGGAAACTGACTATCATCTAACTGTGAAACTTGATGGTGCTATAGAGATTGAAAGAGATGGCAAAGGCGAGAGTAGCTATACTTTAAGAAAGAAACTCTCAGAGGGCTATCATAAAATTGAAGCTAAAATTAAGGCAACTGATTATTTTAGCCAGAATAATGAATATTATAAGACTGTAAGAGTTTTCCCCAAACCAAAGTTATTATTAGTTTCTTATGATAATTCAAGATTTGAATCTGTAATTAACAATATCTATGATGTAGAAAAAAAGAATTATTTGCCTAATGACATGTCACCTTATCACGCAATAATTATAGATAATATCCCAGCAAATGAATTAAACACTAACACTGAAAACCTAATTAATTATGTAAGTGATGGAAATGGCCTAATTTTGCTTGGTGGAGAATCTTCTTTTGACAAGGGTGGATACAAGAATTCTGTTATAGAAACCTTACTGCCTGTACAAGTAGGAAAGCCTGAAACTGAGAAAGCAACAAGCAATGTGAATATTGTTTTAGTAGTAGATGTGTCTGGTACATCAAGAGAAGCGGTCAGCACTAATAATGGTGTAGTCAAACTTGATATGCAAAAATCGCTAGCTATTGATGTTGTTAAAGGGTTAAGGCAGGATGACAAAGTTGCGGTAGTAGCTTTTGATATTAAGCCATATTTGGTATCTTCTTTAAGTGTTTTAAGAAATAAGCCAGAAATCACCTATACAATATCTAGATTTAAAAGTAGAGGAGGAAATACTGTAATGTATAGTGGGTTAAGTGCTGCAGAATCTATGCTAAAGGATAGTGGAGGAATAAATCATGTAATATTTATATCAGATGGGGAGGTTACTAACACTTTAGATCAAGAAAATACTTTTGCACTTGCAGAGTCTATGGCAAAAAGAGGTATGTACATACACACAGTAAGTGTTGGAGAAGATATCCCTGGAAGGGCATTTCTCAATAAGCTGGCTGTTATTGGCCATGGGTTATCTGTCTCACCAAGGACAACAGAATCATTAAATCTCATATTTAACAGGCCTGAAAAGCCGCCTACAGGCACAAACTTATTGGTGGTTAATGATAAAGAGCATTTCATTACAAAACCACTAACTCTAAAAGCTGCAGTAAGCGGTTATAATGAGGTATATCCAAAGCCAAATGCCAGGATGCTAATTTCAACTGAATACGGCTTTCCAGTTTTAACAGCATGGAGATATGGGTTAGGCAGAGTTGCAGTATTTTCAACAGACAATGGAGCTAAATGGGCTAGTGAACTTACATCCTTTGAGAACTATCAGTCTATAACCAGGACAATAAACTGGGTTGTAGGAGATCCTAACAGAAATAAGGATTTTGATGTTAAGGTTAAGGATGCATATCTTGGAAAACAGGCAGAAGTCATAGTAATATCAAAGAAACCTTTTTCATCAGACGAGCCTCCTTTTTATAAGATAGGGGAAAATGTCTATAAGTCAACATTTACACCCTCTTCAACAGGATTTCAGGAGTTTTTTGGAGCTGTTATGGCTGTAAATTATAATAAGGAATATAGCAAAATAGGTATGAATAAAGATCTGCCATTTCTAACTACTGTAACAGGAGGAAGGGTATTCAAATATACTGATATTGATAAGATTGGAGAATTTGTTAAAGAAGCCTCAAGAAGAGAAAAGAATGAAATAAACTATTTTAGATGGCCATTATTACTTGCTGCCTTATTCCTCTTCATAGTTGAAATAGGAGTTAGAAGGATATTTGAAAAATAAAATAAGTATGACTATAGTAAGCCACAAAAATAAATAAGGCTAGTTGTGGCTTCCTAAATAGTCAACA